>JBFIWG010000444.1:0-1506 GCA_041606495.1 Nocardioidaceae bacterium | reverse complement strand
GTGGCGGCCACCGTCTACCGGCTGCTCGCCCGTGGACGCCCGGTCTCACCGCGTCACGCCGCTGCCCTTTCGGCCGTCCCACTCTCCGAGGTGGAGGCCGTGCTCGAGGACTGGGGCGGCACCCGCCGCAACGACAACGGCGACGTCGTGGCGTTCGGCGGCCTCGACCTCGAGCCGACAGCGCACGCGATGACCATCGCCGGAACCAGCCTGTACACCTGGTGCGCGTGGGACACGCTCTTCATCCCGCTGATCCTCGATGTCGACGCGACCGTGGAGTCCCGCACTCCCGATGGCGGCTCGGTGACCCTGACCATGGGCCCGAGCGGCGTCCGCGACCTCGACCCCGGTACGGCGGTCCTCAGTCTCGTCCAGCCACCGGAGACGGGTACGTCGGAGGTGCGCGAACGGTTCTGCAGCCAGGTGATGCTCTTCCCCGACGAGGAGGCCGGACGTCGCTGGGCGGACGGCCGCGACGACGTCGTACTGGTCAGCGTCGAGGAGGGCGCCCGGCTCGGTCGCCGGCACGCCGAGGCGGTGACCGGCGGCCTCGGCCGCTCCAACGCGAAGCTGCTGGAGCTGCGCGTGCACCACGACTCCGACGGCGGCCTCGACCTGCCGCCGCACGCCGAGGGGGAGCCGGTCGGCCGCGGCACGGGTCAGGCCACCGGCTCGATCGAGGGTCGGCTGCGCTGGGCGCTCGCCGAACGGGTCGGTGACGGGCTCTGCGCGATGAACCTCTTCGCCGCCATCGACACCAGCGACGGCGCGATCGTGGAGCTGGAGGGGCAGGGCTTCGCGCGCCTCCGTGATCCGGCAGCCCAGCGCTGGGATGTCGCGGGGGCGCTCCACCTCACCAGTGAGGACCCCCGCTACTCCTGGCTCGGCGAGGAGCTCTTCGGCTGGGACGGGGAGGCGGACCTCTCGACCGGCACCGCTGCCTGGAACGTTCGCTTCTGACCATGACGGACCGTCACTCCCCACGATGAACATCTCGTGGGAAGTGACGGTTTGCCGACAGACCCTGGGAAAACGCGCGTCCGACGACCGCGGCTGAGTCAGCCGACGACGAGCACGTGAAGGGTGCGGGGACCGTGCACACCCTCGACCCGGTCGAGCTCGATGTCACTGGTCGCACTCGGCCCGCTGATCCACGTCTGCGGAAGGGACGGGTCCAGCGCCGCGAAGGCGGAAGGTACGTCGGACACGATCTGGTCGATTCGGACGATGCATACGTGCAGGTCCGGCACGAGGGTGAGAGCGCGACGTCCCTGCCCGGGCCCGTGGTCCAGGACGATGGTGCCGGTCTCGGCGATGCCCACCGTCGCACCCGTGACCACGGCTTCCACCGAGTCGAGCTCATGGGCGGTGAGACCGGTGTCGACGAACGACCCAGGTACCTGCCACGGCAGACCCTCGGGCACCACGACTCGCGAGACGTCCTGCAACGCCGCCGCCACCCGGTCGACCACCTCGGTCTCTGTGCAGCGGACCACCACAGCGCGG
>JBFIWG010000443.1:0-1511 GCA_041606495.1 Nocardioidaceae bacterium | reverse complement strand
GTCGACGAGCAGGTCCTCCTCGATGGCCTTGATCGTGCCGAGCATCCGCGGGTCGTCGCCGTCGATGAACCCCACCGACGGGAGCACCAGCAAGGAAGCGTCGACCTCAGTCGTCTCGTAGTGCTGCGTGAAGGTGTTGCGCTCGTCGTCGAAGCCCTTGTCCAGGATCTCCTCGCGCACCTGGTCGCGCAGCTCGCGCCACCGCTCGACCGGCCCGTCGAAGCCGTGCTTCTCCACCGCCTTCACCGCCCGGTCGAAGGCGACCCAGACCATCACGCGGGAGTGCGTGAAGTGCCGCAGCGGACCGCGGATCTCCCAGAGCCCGTTGTCCGGCTCGTCCCAGTGCGTGGCGAGGTCCTCGACCAGGGTCCGCTGCAGCGCCCACGAGTCCTCGGTCTCGTCGACGCACAGCTCGCGGGCGACCTGCAACGCCACCATCACCTCACCGAGCACGTCGGTCTGTCTCTGGCTGACCGCGGCGTTCCCGATCCGGACCGGCTTCGAGTCCGCGTAGCCGGGCAGGTGCTCCAGCTCCCGCTCGGGCAGGTCGCGCCCGCCGTCGACGGCGTACATGATCTGCAGGTCTTTGGGGTCGCCGGCCACGGCACGTAGCAGCCAGTCCCGCCACAGTTTGGCCTCCTGTCGGTAGCCGCAGGCCAGCAGCGCCTCGAGGGTCAGCGCGGCGTCCCTCAGCCAGCAGAACCGGTAGTCCCAGTTCCGGACCCCGCCGAAGTCCTCGGGCAGGGAGGTGGTCGGCGCCGCGACGATCCCGCCGGTGCCGCCGTGCGTCATCAGCCGGAGCGTGATCAGCGAGCGGACCACGGCGTCACGGTAGGGGCCGTCGTACTCAGACAGCGACGCCCACCGTTGGGAGCGTGCGACGGTCGCGTCGATCCGCTCCTCGATCGCGAGGAACTCGGGGATGTCGTGGTGAGAGGGGGTCCAGGTCGTGGTGAAGACCAGCTCGTCCCCGGCGGCGACGTCGAAGAAGTCCTCGTGCCGCCCGTCCACCGCCTCGGGCAGCCGGGTGCCGCGCAGGATCAGCCGGTCCGGGCCGGCGACGGCGGTGATGATCTCGGTGCCGGCGACGACGTGCCGGCTCACCCACGGCCGGACCTTGCCGTAGCTGAACCGGACGATCCACTCGTGGTGCATCCGCACCGTGCCCTCGACACCGACGACGTGACGCACGATGTCGGCGCGCTTGTCGGCGAGCGGCATCACGTCGACCACCCGGACCACGCCGGTCGCGGTGGTGTACGTCGACTCCACGGCGGCGCTGTTCTCGACGTAGCGTCGGCTGCACTCGAACTCGCCATCGGGACCGAGCAGCCAGCGGCCGTTCTGCGGGTCGCCGAGCAGCGCCGCGAAACAGGCAGGCGAGTCGAACCGCGGCAGGCAGAGCCAGTCCACCGACCCGTCCCGTCCGACCAGGGCGGCGGTGCCGGTGTCGCCGACCACGGCATAGTCCTCGATGGGGAGCGCCATATGTTTCACGCTATCCGACTCGC
>JBFIWG010000442.1:0-1547 GCA_041606495.1 Nocardioidaceae bacterium | reverse complement strand
CTGCCCCAGACCGCGGACGGCCGGACGCTGTGGCCGGGGGCCCGCCAGGGCTTCTGCCCGAGCTCCCCGGTCTACCGGGAGCGAGCGCTCGCGCTCTGCCGCACGATGGCCGAGCGGTATGGCGACCACGACGGCCTGGCTCTCTGGCACGTCGGCAACGAGCTCGGAGACCACAACGCCCTGTGCTACTGCGACGTCAGCGCCGCGGCCTTCCGAGTCTGGCTGGAGAACCGGTACGGCGACATCGAGGGCCTCAACCACGCTTGGGCCACGGCCTTCTGGTCGCAGCGGTACGCCTCGTTCGACGAGGTGAACCCGCCGCGGTCCGCGCCGGCGTTCCCCAACCCCACCCAGCAGCTGGACTACCACCGCTTCTCCTCCGACGAGCTCCTGTCGAACTACCTCGCCGAGCGCGACCTGCTCCGCGAGCTGTCACCCGGCGTGCCGGTCACCACCAACTTCCTGGTCATCCAGCACAAGCGCGACATGGACTACTGGAAGTGGGCCAAGGAGATGGACGTGGTCTCCAACGACCACTACCTCACCGCCGCTGACCCGGAGAACTACGTGGAGCTCGCGTTCTCCGCAGACCTCACCCGAAGCCTGGCGGGCGGCAAGCCGTGGCTTCTCATGGAGCACTCGACCAGCGCGGTGAACTGGCAGCCACGGAACATCGCCAAGAAGCCCGGCGAGATGCGGCGCACCAGCCTGCAGCACGTGGCGCGCGGTGCCGATGCGGTGCTGTTCTTCCAGTGGCGCGCGTCGAAGGCCGGGGCCGAGAAGTTCCACTCGGGTCTGGTCCCGCACGCCGGCACCGACACCCGACTCTGGCGGGAGGTCGTCGACCTGAGCCAGACCCTCGACCGGATCGAGGAGGTTGCCGGCAGTGGAGCCAGCAACTCGGTCGCGATCCTCTTCGACTGGCAGGCCTGGTGGGGAGTCGAGCTCGACTCGCACCCCAGCATCGACGTCACCTACCTCGACAGGGCGCACGCGCTCTACAAGGCGCTGTGGCAGCGCGGCGTGGGGGTCGACTTCGTGCACCCCGAGCACGACCTGACCGGCTACGACCTGCTGCTCGTGCCCACGTTGTACTCCGTGACCGACGCGGCCGCGGCCGGGCTGAGTGCAGCGGTCGAGGCGGGGGCGACCGCCCTGGTGACCTACTTCAGCGGGATCGTCGACGAGAACGACCACATCCGGCTCGGCGGCTATCCGGGCGCCTTCCGCGACCTGCTCGGCATCAGGGTCGAGGAGTTCACTCCGCTCCGTGAGGGCGAGCGGGTCCGGCTCAGCGACGGAACGACCGCCGACGTGTGGACCGAGCACCTTCACCTGGATGGGGCCGAGAGCCTCGCGACCTACCTCGACGGTCCGGTGCCCGGCGTACCCGCGATCACCAGGAACCAGGTGGGTGAGGGCTCGGCGTGGTACGCCGCCTGCCGACTCGACGACGCCGCGACCGGTGCCCTGGTCGACCGGCTGCTCGAGTCCGCGGGTGTCGTCCCGGTGGCCGCGACGGTCCCGGGTGTCGAGGTCGTGCGACG
>JBFIWG010000441.1:0-1589 GCA_041606495.1 Nocardioidaceae bacterium | reverse complement strand
GCGCGGCACCACCAGGGCCTCGGGCAGGGCCCACCCGAGCCGGTCGAAGCGCTCGTGCCCGGGGGCGTCGACCAGGTCGTCGCCGTCGAGGTGCAGCAGGTCGAAGAAGTACGACGTCAGCGGCACCCTGGCCCGTAGCTCATCGACGTCGAGCCGGCTCGCGGTCCGAGCCGCAGTCTCCTGGAACGGGCGCGGGCGACCCTGCTCGTCCAGGGCGATCGCCTCACCGTCGAGGACCAGAGTCGAGGCGTCCACGGCCGCCACCACCTCGACCACCTCGGGCAGCCGGTCGGTTATCTCGTCCAGCGTGCGCGTGTAGACGCGGACCTGGCCGTCGTACTTGTGGACCTGGATCCGGATCCCGTCGAGCTTGCAGTCAACCGTCACCGGCGCATCCGACACCAAGGTCTTGTCCAGAGCGGCCGACAGGTCGGGTGCGCTGGAGGCGAGCATGGGCCGCAGCGGCCGGCCGACCTCGAGCCGGAACGCGGCCAGGGCCGACTCACCCCCGGTCAGTGCCGCCACCGCGACCGGGATCGTTGCGCCGGAGAGCATCGAGGCCCTGCGCACCGCGGACGCCGGCACGGACGCGGCCGCGGCGATCGCCTCGAGCATCAGCCCGTCCAGCGCGCCCTGCCGCAGCTCGCCGGTCACCAGGTTGCGGAGGTACGCCTGCTCCTCGGCCGTCGCGCGCTCGAACAGGTCGCGCACCAGGTCGGTGCGCGTCTGCTTGGAACCGGCGCCGCTCACGACGCTGATCTGCTCGAAGGCGTCGTGCACCTCCGCGACGGTCAGCCCGCTCTCCTCGGCGGGCGTTGGCAGGTCGGAGACGCCGGCCCAGCCAAGCCCGGTGCGGCGCTGCCGGAGCACTCCGGACAGGTAGGCCGTGGCGGTCTCGACCTCGTCCGGTCCGGCGGCGCGCAACGCCTTAGCAAGCGCCTCGATCTTCGCCTTGCGAGAACGGGTGGCGCCCACCGTGCGCGAGGCGGCCACGATGTCCGACAGCAGCATGTGCCCATTGTGCGCACAGCCGACCGACAGTACGTCGTACCCGCGGGGTTAGCCTTGCCGCGATGTGCTCCGACACCCTTGCACCTACCGAGCGGGTATGGCGGCCGGGCTGGCCCTGCCCCGTCCGGTTGATGCTTGCACCCAGCAAGAGGGGCGGGGGAGACCCGACGTTCCGCACCGACCCGGACGGCACGATCTGGCGCGGCTTCCGGACCCCGCAGGGCGTCAGCACGCTGCGTCTGACCGCCCGGCCGTACGACGGTGAGGTGCACGCCGCGGCCTGGGGCCCGGGCACCCAGTGGGTCCTGGACCAGCTGCCCGCCATGCTCGGCGCGGAGGACGACCCCTCAGGCTTCGAGCCGCACCACAAGCCCATCGCCGACGCGCACCGACGCCACCCGCACTGGCGGATGGGAAAGACCGGGCTGGTCATGGAGTCACTGGTGCCGGCGATCATCGAGCAGAAGGTCACCGGCATGGAGGCGTTCGGCGGCTTCCGGCAGCTGGTGTACCGCTTCGGCGAGCGCGCGCCCGGCCCCGGCGCGGAGCGGGGCCTCTGGGTCCAGCCCGCACCCGAG
>JBFIWG010000440.1:0-1598 GCA_041606495.1 Nocardioidaceae bacterium | reverse complement strand
GGCGCCCCCGCTCGCGGTGGTGCTCCCGGTCGCGGTGGCCAGGGTGCCCCGGGTCGTCCCGGCGGTGGCGGCGGCCAGGGTGCTCCGGGTCGTCCCGGCGGCGGCTTCGCGCCCGGTGGCGGTCGTCCCGGTGGCGGTCGTCCCGGCCAGCGCGGCCAGACCCAGGGTGCGTTCGGTCGCCCCGGCGGTCCCTCGCGCCGTGGACGCAAGTCGAAGCGTCAGCGTCGTCAAGAGTTCGACAACATGCAGGCCCCGACCATCGGCGGCGTGCGTGTGCGCAAGGGCGACGGCGAGACGATCCGTCTCGCCCGCGGTGCCTCGCTGACCGACTTCGCCGAGAAGATCGGCGTCGACCCCGCATCGCTGGTGCAGATGCTGTTCCACCTCGGTGAGATGGTGACCGCGACCGAGTCCGTCAACGACGCGACGCTCGAGCTGCTCGGTGACGAGCTCAACTACGTCGTCCAGGTCGTCTCGCCCGAGGACGAGGACCGCGAGCTGCTCGAGTCGTTCGACCTCGAGTTCGGTTCCGACGAGGGCGTGGAGGCCGACCTGGCCGCCCGTCCGCCGGTCGTGACCGTGATGGGTCACGTCGACCACGGTAAGACCAAGCTCCTCGACGCCCTTCGCAGCGCGAACGTCGTCGACAAGGAGGCCGGTGGCATCACCCAGCACATCGGTGCCTACCAGGTCGCCACCGAGGTCGACGGCGACGAGCGACGGATCACCTTCATCGACACCCCGGGTCACGAGGCGTTCACCGCCATGCGTGCCCGTGGTGCTCAGGCCACCGACATCGCGATCCTCGTGGTCGCGGCCGACGACGGTGTGATGCCGCAGACGGTGGAGGCGCTGAACCACGCCAAGGCTGCGAACGTCCCGATCGTGGTCGCGGTCAACAAGATCGACAAGCCGGAGGCGGACCCGACGAAGGTCCGCGGGCAGCTGACCGAGTACGGCCTGGTCCCCGAGGAGTACGGCGGCGACACCATGTTCGTCGACGTCTCGGCCAAGTCAGACCTCAACCTCGACAAGCTGCTCGAGGCCGTCGTCCTGACCGCGGACGCCTCGCTCGACCTGCGGGCCAACCCCGACCAGGACGCCCAGGGCCTCGTGGTCGAGGCGCACCTGGACCGCGGTCGTGGTCCGGTGGCGACGATCCTGGTCCAGCGCGGAACGCTCCGCGTGGGCGACTCGATCGTCGCGGGCCCCGCGTTCGGTCGGGTCCGGGCCATGCTCGACGAGCACGGCGAGTCGGTCGAAGAGGCCGACCCGTCGCGTCCGGTCATGGTGCTCGGTCTGACCGCGGTCCCCGGTGCCGGCCAGAACTTCATCGTCGTGGCCGACGACCGGGTGGCGCGCCAGATCGCCGAGAAGCGTGAGGCACGTGAGCGTGCTGCGCTCCAGGCCAAGCGCCGGGTCCGTCGTACGCTCGAGGACTTCATGGCGTCCATGGAGAAGGGCCAGAGCCAGGAGCTCAACCTGATCCTGAAGGGCGACGTGTCCGGTTCGGTCGAGGCGCTCGAGGACTCCCTGGCGAAGATCGACGTCGGCGACGAGGTCAGCCTCCGGGTCATCGACCGCGGTGTCGGTGCGAT
>JBFIWG010000439.1:0-1613 GCA_041606495.1 Nocardioidaceae bacterium | reverse complement strand
TCGAACACGCTCGAGCGCAGCTTCCCCAGGGGCTTCGACTTCGAGGTCTTCAGCTTCGAAGCCCTGACCGAGGCCGCTACCAATGCGGTGGACCCGGCGCAGCGCGAGCATGTCACGCCGTACCTCTACTCGAACGAGGCCGGCCACATGCACCTGCGGAACATCGCCTGGCCCGAGGACCGGTCCGACTACCGGGTCACGCTGGACACCCCCGAGGACCTCGACGTGATCCGCTCCCTGATCGAGGACCACGCGGCCCTGACCCTCGACTGCGCCGGCATCATCGACGCGCTGGAGCGAAACCCTGATCTCGCCGCCCTCAACCGTCATGTCGAGCAGAAGAAGCTGGGCGAGTGACCTTCCTCAGGTTGCGTCGCTGCGGTGCTCACTGGCGGCGATGAACTCCTTGGCCACCAGTCGCAGCTTCACGTTGCGCTGCTGGGAGAGCCGGGTCAGGAACGCGAACGCCCGCTCGTCGGAGAGCTGGTAGCGCTCCATCAGGATGCCCATCGCCTGCCCGATCGTCTTGCGGGTGGTCAGCGCCTCCTGCAGGTTCGAGATCTCCTGCGCGTAGGCGATCACCATCCCAGCCTGGCTCGCGAAGAGCGCGGTCAGCGAGGCGATGTCGTCGAACGCCCCGACCTCGTGGGAGTAGAGGTTCAGCGCCCCCTGCGACTTGGGGGTGTCGAACAGCCGGATCGCGGCCTGGGACCGGATGCCGGCATTCAGCGCGACGGGTGCGAAGCGGGGGTAGCGGATGTCGGTCTCTAGGTCGCGGACGACCACGTGCACGGTGTCGGTGGCCGCGTCGTAGCACGGGCCCTCCTGGAACTCGTGCTGCGCCTTGTCCAGCGGTCCCAGCACCGAGTCGGTCGCGGCGCGCGCCTCCAGCCGGCCGTCGGCGTAGCGCACCGTGACGCTGGCGTAGTCGACCGCCTCGAGCACGTCGACCGCCGTCGCCGTGATCTGCTCCAGCGTCGCGTCGAGGTCACCCGGCTGCAGGGCGTCGGCGATCCGGCGCGCGGTGTCCATGACCCCCTCCTCCTGCTCAGTCATGGGCTCGAATGTACCCCGTCGCATCGCCGACAATTCCCGAAGATCGTCAGGTGACCCACGTCGGTGGTGAAGCCGTACCGCTCCTGCAGCGCCGCCGTCACCGGCTCCACCAGGTCGGGCTCGACCTCGATGATGTCGCCGCAGTTGCGGCAGACCAGGTGGACGTGGGCCGGGGTGGCGGTGGAGTGGTACGTCGGGGCGCGGTCGTGGATGTGCGCGTGCCGGACCAGGCCGAGCTCCTCGAGCAGCTCCAGGGTCCGGTAGACGGTGGAGATGTTCACCGCCTGCGAGTTCTCGCGTACGGCGGTCAGCACCTCGTCAGGGGTGGCGTGGCCGAGCTGCTCCACCGCCTGCAGCACGAGCTCGCGCTGAGGGGTGAGCCGGTACCCCTTCTCGCGCAGCGTCGACTTCCAGTCCTCGGTCGCGGGCTGGTGGTGGTGCTCGTGCTCGGTCACGCCGTCGAGTCTAGGTCGCCGGGCTGCCCGTCGTACGGCGGCGGCGTCGCTCGTACGGCGCAGGTGAGCTGTTGTTGCGAGGTAACGGCCGCCCGGCTCGCG
>JBFIWG010000438.1:0-1653 GCA_041606495.1 Nocardioidaceae bacterium | reverse complement strand
TGCGTCAGGAGTACGACGGACACGTCCCCGGCCTGCTCGGCCACAGCGTCCAGGTGGGACTCGATCTCGGGGCCGGGATCGACCACGACGGAGCGAGAGCCGCCCGGCTCGCGCAGCACCCAGGTGTTCGTGCCGTCGAGCGTCATCATGTTCGCGTTCGGCGCGAGCACGCAGCGTGCCCGCTCGCCGAAGGACCCCCCGGCCCAGCTCACGAGCGCATCCTGGCGCGCACCTGCTCCCCCAGCGTGACCAGGCGTTCGGGGATCGTCAGGTAGGCGCTGTCCCCGTCGATCTCGGCGACCGGCTCGATCGGCTCGAGGTCCTGCGAGGACGCGGCGGCCAGCGCCTCGGCCGGGGTGGTGCTGTCGTACAGCTCCAAGCAGGTGCAGTAGGTCGGCGGGAGCATGAACATCTCACCGGAATCGACCGCAGCGATCGCCTCGCGCACCGGCAACCAGGTCACCTCGTCCGACTCGGTGGAGACGTCCCGGGTGCGCTGTCCCGCCGGCAGCTCAGCGACGAAGAACCAGGCCCGGAACCGACGCGGCTCGAACACCGGCGTCACCCACGAACCCCACACCCGCAGCAGGTCGGTGCGGAGCTTCAGGTCGCGCTGCTGCAGGAAGTCGGTGAAGGACAGGTCGCGGCCCTCCAGGCGTCGCCGGTCGGCCTCCCAGTCGTCACCGGTCGTGTCCTCCACGACGCTGTCCGCGGTCGGCCCGGCGAACAGCACACCGGACTCCTCGAACGTCTCGCGGACGGCCGCGCAGACCAGGGCCCTGGCCAACGCCTCATCGGTACCGAGCAGGTCGGCCCACTCGGCCGGCGACGGGCCGACCCAGTCCACGGCGTGGTCGAAGTCGCGGGGGTCCACACCCCCGCCGGGGAACACGCACATGCCTGCCGCGAACGCCATGTTCACGTGGCGGCGCAGCAGGTACACCTCGAGCGCACCGGGCTGCTGCAGGGCACCGCCCCGGAGCAGCACGACGGTGGAGGCGTTGCGCGGCTCCGCCGGAGTCCTCGACCCGTCGGCGAACGCCTTGACGTGCTCGACGAGGTCCGGCGGCAGCGCGCGCGTGGCGTCCATCAGACCTCGACGAGAAGCTCGACCTCGACCGGGGCGTCGAGCGGGAGCACAGGCACGCCGACTGCCGAGCGGGCGTGGCGGCCGATGTCGCCGAAGACCTCACCGAACAGCTCGCTGGCACCGTTGGCCACACCGGGCTGACCGGTGAAGTCCGGGGTCGAGGCCACGAAGGCGACCACCTTGACGATGCGCTTGATGCTGGAGAGGTCACCGAGCTCGGCGCGCACGGCGGCGATCGCGTTCAGCGCACACACCCGCGCGCACTCGACCGCCTCGTCCGGCGTGACCTCGCCACCGACCTTGCCGGTCGCGATCAGCTGACCCTCGCGCATCGGCAGCTGGCCGGAGGTGAAGATGTAGTTGCCCGTGCGGACGGCCGGCAGGTAGGACGCGACCGGCTTGGCCACCTCGGGCACCTCCAGGCCGAGGGCGCTCAGGCGGTCCTCAGGCGTGCTCATGCCTTCTCCCGCTTGAAGTAGGCGACCAGGTTCTCGGGGTTCATGCCGGGGACGATCTGCACCAGCTCCCAGCCGTCCTCACCGAAGTTGTCGAGGATCTGCTTG
>JBFIWG010000437.1:0-1674 GCA_041606495.1 Nocardioidaceae bacterium | reverse complement strand
GAGCTGACCCGCGATCTCGCACACACGATGGCGTCCCTGCTGCACGAGGTCAGCTTCGAGATCCCGACGATCGGCTTCACATCCTGGAGCAAGACGCTTCGGGCCGTAGTCGAGGCGCTGCAGCCGATGCGGACGCACACCGAATGGGTCGTCGAGATGCTGGGCGACCTCGGCCCGCCCGAGGTCCAGCACAACGCAGCCCGCTCGACCCAGCTGCTGGCCTCGCTCACGGGGGCCCAGCCTGTCTTCCTCAGAACCCCCGGTGTGGTCCCGGCTGCCGAGATCAAGCAACTGCTGCTGGACCGGGACAACCACGCCCGTCGAGCACTGGACATGCTGGGCTCCCTCGATCTCGCCCTCGTCGGTATCGGCGGTGCCGAGATCGATCCCGCGCTCCGCTCAGGCGACAACTTCTTCACCGACGAGCACTTCGCCCAGATGCGCGAGCGCGGCGCGGTCGGTGAGGTGTGCCTGCACTTCCTGGCTGCGGACGGCTCAGCAATAGACAGTGAGCTGGACGACCTCGTCATCGGAGTCACGAGAGCGCAGCTCAGGTCCGCTCGCCGGCGATGGGCCGTCGCCGGCGGGGCACGCAAGCACGAGGCCATCCGGGCCGCCGTCGCAGGCGGCTGGATCGACACGCTCGTCACCGACATCGCCACCGCCGAGTTCCTGACAAGCGGTGACGAGACCGCGCCGGCGAACAAGAAGACGAAGGCAGCAGCAGCGCGGGGCTGACCCCGCACCAGTTCCCCCGACTCGGTCAGCGCAGCTGCGTGTCGCGGGTACGTCGCAGCTCTGGCGCCAGGACCCGGGCGGCATCAGCAGCCGCGTCCTCGCGCTCCTCCTGAGACGCGCGCTCGGCCTCGACCCTGGCGAGGTAGGTCTTCACCTCACTGTCGATCGTGGCCTCGTCCCAGCCGAGCGCGTCCGCCACGACGCCGGCGACGGCCCACGCAGAGTCCGCGCCGCGGTGCGAGGTCTCGATGGAGATGCGCGTACGGCGGGTCAGCAGGTCGTCGAGGTGCAGCGCGCCCTCGTGGGTGACGGCATACCTGATCTCGGCGTTGAGGTACTCCGGAGCGCCGACCACAGGCCGCAGGAGCTCCGGTTCGGACGCCGCGGCGGCGAGCACCTCGGGCACCAGCGATCCGTAGCGCTCGAGGAGGTGTCGCAGCCTCCAGGTCGGCACCCCGAGCTCGTCGGCAACTGCGGACTGCCGGTTCAGCATGGCGACGTACCCCTCCGCGCCCAGCAGCGGCACGCGCTCGGTGACAGAGCCCTGGACCGGCCGGTCCATGTCCTCGACGCACGCGTCGATGGCATCGCGCGCCATCACCCGGTAGGTGGTGTACTTGCCGCCCGCCACCGAGACCAGGCCGGGCCCGGACCGCGCCACGGCGTGCTCACGCGAGAGCTGGCTGGTCTCCTCGGACTCTCCCGAGAGCAGTGGACGGAGCCCGGCGTACACCCCGACGACGTCGTCACGGGTGATCGGCACGGTGAGCACCTCGTTCACGCAGTCGAGCAGGTAGTCGATATCCGCACGGCTCGCCGCCGGGTGGGCTCGGTCCAGCTCCCAGTCGGTGTCCGTGGTGCCGATGATCCAGCGGCTCCCCCACGGGATCACGAACAGCACGGACTTCTCGGTGCGCAGGATGAGTCCGGTGTCGG
>JBFIWG010000436.1:0-1695 GCA_041606495.1 Nocardioidaceae bacterium | reverse complement strand
GTCTTGTCGGGCCCCCGCTCGGTTCCGGGCGCCCAGCTCCGATACAGCGCCGCCACCAGCACCGCCGGCACGGCCACGATGCCGTTCAGCTTGGCGGCGACCGCGAACCCCAGCGCCAGCCCCGTGAACACGACCGTCCTCCAGCCGGCGCCCCCGGACGCCAGCCGGACCGCGCCGTAGACCGTCACGGTCACGAAGAAGGCGGCGATGGTCTCGGCGCCGTACATGTGGCTGTACTGGATGTGCAGGACCGCGGTCGCGAGCAGCACCGCGGCGAGCAGGGCCGTCGGCGTGTCGAAGAGACGGCGAGCCAGGAGGTAGGCCACCACGATCGTCGCGGTGTCGAACAGCGCGGACAGCAGCCGGCCGATGACGTGGCTGTCGTACTGGTCGTCGAAGGTGGCCGACCCCCCGTCGACGAGGTCGATCCCGACCCGGTCGACAGCCGACGCGATCCAGCTCGCCGGAGGCCGGTCCTCGTCGACGCCGTCTTGGAGCCAGGAGGCCACCGCCTTGTTCAGCAGGAGCGGGCTGGTGCCGTACACCCAGCTGGGCCGATGGTTGTACGGGTTGAGTGACGTCCCCGCCGAGTCGAGGTAGCTCGTCAGCCCGGTGTCGGCTGAGATCTCCGAGGTCACGATGGCCCAGTAGCGCTCGTCGGGGTTCAGGTGCTGGTCCCGGTCCCAGTTGACGTTCCAGACCCGCAGCACCAGCGCCGCGACCAGCACCACGAGGAGAAGGCTGCGGCGCACCAGATGCCGGTCGTACCAGGGGACGGGCGCTCCGGCCTTCACGTCGCGGCAGGGCCTGGGCAAGATCCCGTCATGCCCCGCTGCGGTGAGGTCTGCACCGCTCACCGCGTCCGTGGTCGGCGGTCACCCCGCCAGTGTCGCGCGCTCCGCATGCGTGGGCGCCTTGGTGCCGGATCCACCGATCGCGGTACTGTCTCACTGCGGCGAGGGCTGGTCGAACGACGAAGCGGGGGGGCGTGTGACCGTACTGGTGACCGGGGGCGGAGGCTTCATCGGCGCGAACGTCGCCAGCCGCCTGCTCGCGGCCGGGCACGGGGTGCGCATACTCGACGACCTGTCACGTCCCGGCGCCCGGCTGAACATCGAGTGGCTGCGCGACGAGTTCGGTGCCGACAGCTTCGACCTGCACAAGACCGATCTGCGGGACCGGGAGGGCGTCGCTGCCGCGGTGGCCGGCTGCGACGTCGTCTACCACCTCGGGGCCCAGGTGGCGGTGACCACCTCGGTCGCGGATCCGATGACCGACTTCGAGATCAACGCTCTGGGCACGTTGAACGTGCTCGAGTCGATACGGGACGCCGGCGAGGATCCGGTGGTGATCTACGCGAGCACCAACAAGGTGTACGGAGAGGTGCGGTCCGAGGTCCGAGAGGAGGCGACCCGCTACGAGCTCGTGGATCTCCCGCTCGGGGTCCCCGAGGACCATCCGCTCCAGCTGCGCACCCCCTACGGCTGCTCGAAGGGCCTGGCCGACCAGTACGTCGTCGACTACCACCACACGTTCGGGTTGCGGACGGTCGTGTTCCGCCAGAGCTGCATCTACGGCCCCCGGCAGTTCGGCCACGAGGACCAGGGTTGGGTGGCCTGGATGCTCCGCGCCGCCCAACAGGGCGTGCCCATCCGGATCTACGGCGACGGCAAGCAGGTCCGAGACGTGCTGTAC
>JBFIWG010000435.1:0-1703 GCA_041606495.1 Nocardioidaceae bacterium | reverse complement strand
CTGACGCGTGAGCGCGCGGGTTTCGAGGTTCGTGACGTTCACCCGACGCACTACGGACGGGTATGCCCGATCGAGACGCCGGAAGGCCCGAACATCGGTCTGATCGGCTCGCTCGCGACGTTCGGGCGGATCAACCCGTTCGGCTTCGTCGAGACGCCGTACCGCAAGGTGGAGAAGGGTCGCGTCACCGACAAGGTCGACTACCTCACCGCCGATGAAGAGGACCGCTTCGTCATCGCGCAGGCCAACGCGCCGCTGACCGAGGACAACCGCTTCGCCGAGGAGCGTGTCCTGGTTCGTCAGCGTCACGGCGAGGTCGACGTGATCCCGCGCGAAGAGGTCGACTACATGGACGTCTCGCCGCGCCAGATGGTGTCGGTCGCGACCGCCCTGATCCCGTTCCTCGAGCACGACGACGCCAACCGTGCGCTCATGGGCTCCAACATGCAGCGTCAGGCGGTGCCGCTGATCAAGAGCGACGCCCCCCTCGTCGGCACCGGCATGGAGTTCCGTGCGGCTGTCGACGCCGGCGACGTGATGGTCGCGGAGAAGGCCGGTGTGGTCACCGAGGTGTCCGCGGACTTCGTCGAGGTCATGAACGACGACGGCACGCACCAGACGTACAAGATGCAGAAGTTCAGCCGCTCGAACCAGGGCACCTGCATCAACCAGCGCCCGCTGGTCTCGGAGGGGCAGCGCCTCGAGGTCGGTTCGCCGATCGCCGACGGTCCCTGCACCGACGAGGGCGAGATGGCGCTCGGCACCAACCTGCTCGTGGCGTTCATGCCGTGGCAGGGCCACAACTACGAGGACGCGATCATCCTGTCGCAGCGTCTCGTGCAGCAGGACACCCTCACCTCGATCCACATCGAGGAGCACGAGGTCGACGCCCGCGACACGAAGCTGGGTCCGGAGGAGATCACCCGCGACATCCCGAACGTCAGCGAGGAGATGCTCGCCGACCTCGACGAGCGGGGCATCATCCGGATCGGCGCGGAGGTCACCACCGGTGACATCCTCGTCGGCAAGGTGACCCCCAAGGGCGAGACCGAGCTGACCCCCGAGGAGCGCCTGCTCCGCGCGATCTTCGGTGAGAAGGCGCGCGAGGTCCGCGACACCTCGATGAAGGTCCCGCACGGTGAGTCCGGAACCGTCATCGGAGTCCGCGTCTTCGACCGCGAGGAGGGCGACGAGCTGCCTCCGGGCGTCAACCAGCTGGTCCGCGTCTACGTGGCTCAGAAGCGGAAGATCTCCGTGGGCGACAAGCTCGCCGGCCGTCACGGCAACAAGGGCGTCATCTCGAAGATCCTTCCGGTCGAGGACATGCCGTTCCTCGAGGACGGCACCCCGGTCGACGTCGTGCTCAACCCGCTCGGTGTTCCGGGCCGGATGAACATCGGTCAGATCCTGGAGATCCACCTCGGCTGGCTGGCCAAGACCGGCTGGGAGGTCGAGGGTGACGACGAGGACTGGAAGAAGCGCCTGATCAAGATCCACGCCGAGTCGGCTCCGGCTGACTCCAACGTCGCCACCCCGGTGTTCGACGGTGCGCGCGAGGACGAGATCACCGGTCTGCTGAACTCCACCCTGCCGAACCGTGACGGCGTCCGCGTCGTCAAGGGCAACGGCAAGGCCAAGCTGTTCGACGGCCGCTCCGGCGAGCCGTTCCCGGACCCGGTCTCGGTCGGCTACATGTACATCCT
>JBFIWG010000434.1:0-1705 GCA_041606495.1 Nocardioidaceae bacterium | reverse complement strand
GTGGTCGCGCGCCGCGAAGAAGTCGATGAATGCCTTCCGGAGCTCGCTCGCGTTCATGGACCCACAATCCTACCGGGGGGTTCCTGGGCCCCCGAGCGCCTTCAATCGGGGACCGCTCGGAGGTTGGTGCGGTGCTCGCCCTCCACCCGGGCCACAGCGTCGGCCTCGTACTGGCGCATCGCGGCCCGGCCCTCGCTGATGGCGCTGCGGAGGTGGGAGCCGGTGCTCCGGGCCTTCTCCCCCACCACCCGGCGGACCTCGTCGGGCACGTAGCGCTGCACCCGACGGTTGACGGCTCGCTTGACCCAGAACGACGACCCCAGCCCGGCGCCGAACCCGGCACTCCACCAGATCACCCGTTTGAACATCGGAACCTCTCCTCCTGCGCGCTCAGCCGGCCTGCTCGTCGACTTCGTCGCCGTGGCCCCGCCGCAACAGCCGCGCCGCCCGGGTGGTCCCCTTCACCACCGCCGCGGTGCGGATCACCGGCCTGGCCACCGCGCCGTAGGTCACCCTGGAGAGGGTGTCGGCGCGGGCGCTGACCCGCTCGGCCGACTCGACCAGGCCGTCGACCCGGGCCAGCTCGTCCTCCATCGCGGCCACCTGGTCCTGCAGGCGAACCATCGTGCGGTCCACGTCGGTCCGCAGCGTCGACAGCACCTCGCCGAGCTCGTCGGTGGCCCGCCGCAGCTGCACGATGAGCAGGACCGCGACCGCGGTCACGCCGAGCGCAGCCACGGCGATCACGACGGCGGCGAGATCGGTGGCGCTCACGGTCTCACGTTCGAGCGACGGTGGGGCACGGATCGAGGATAGCCGTCGGCCGACCAGCCGCAGGGCAGGTCAGCCGCTCAGCCCGGTAGAGGATGCACCAGACGCAGGGTCGCGCGGAGCGCAACCAGGCCACCCTTGCCAGGACTTCGGCCCTCGGTTCGAGGAGCTCAGCGAAGTCATCCAACGGCCGGTCCGACTGCCGCGATCGCGCTCGGCGAAGGCCCGGTCCACACTCACTCCCGCACCGGGCTCCCGCCGGTATTCGCGAGCGATCAGGCCGCTCGGGTTCACCGGTGACTCCGCACGCGCGGCGAGCCTGCTGTCCTCGGAGGTTCTGCTCCATCGGCGGTACAGCCCGATTGGCCTGGCCTACCGAGGCGCCCGTCGCAGGTGCTCATGGCATCTGTCAGACTCAGGAAGACCAACATCAACGAGGGGGCTGCGAGATGGGCTGGACCATTGAGGGGATGTACTACGAGAACTGCTCGTGCGACGCGGTGTGCCCGTGCACGTGGTCGAACCTGGTCCGAGCCGCGACTCACGACTACTGCCGAGTGGCGTTGCTCTTCGAGGTCGAGAGCGGCGACGTCGATGGGACTGATGTCAGCGGCACGACCTGCGTGGTAGTGATGGAAACCCCGGCGCAGATGCTGGAGGGCAACTTCAAGGCTGGCCTGATCATCGATGACCATGCCTCCGACGAGCAGGCTGAAGCGCTGACGGGTGTTTTCTCGGGCGCGAGTGGCGGACCCATGGCGGGCTTGGCCCCACTGATCGGCGAGTTCCTGGGTGTGGAACGCCTGCCGGTCACGGTCGAGCACAACGGCAACAGCCACCACATCGTCGTCGGCGACGCAATCGACTACCAGCTGGCGATGGAGACAACGGAAGACGGCAGCCCGGTGCAGCTCACCAACATCGTCGCCCACCC
>JBFIWG010000433.1:0-1747 GCA_041606495.1 Nocardioidaceae bacterium | reverse complement strand
TCCAGGTCCTCGCCGGTGAACAGGTCGGCGTAGTGCGCGGCGGCGAGGAAGATCTCCCGCTCCGCGGCGTCGCGGACCCGGCGCAGCCGACCCACCGAGGCCAGGGTGCCCCGGGCGTCGAGGTCCTCGATCGGCGTCGCGTCCATACCCAGAAACCTAGACCCGACCACCGACACTTTCCGCCCCAAAACCACCCACAATCCCCATACCCACAACGGGAATCCAGAAAGCAGCTCAGGCGGCGCAGGCCATCACCAAGGCCACGGACTCCGCGTCGGCAGCGTGGCCTGCTGCATGAACGAGAGGTGCGGGGGTATGAGCGGCAGAGCACCTTCGAACGAGGAGACCCCATGCAGCTGCCTTCGCCGCGAGGCGTCCTGAGCTCGCACCTGATCGACGTACTCGCCGGGAACGCACGGCTCCAGCCGAGCACGCTCGGGAACGCAGTCCGCACGGCCATGGTCAGCGATGACCCGATCGCCGACGAGGACGTACAGCTGTCGCTGTGGGTGCTCTACGAGCTCCACTACCGCGGGTTCGACGGAGTGGACGACCGCTGGGAGTGGGAGCCGCACCTGCTCAAGGCACGACGGGAGCTCGAGGAGTGCTTCGAGGCCGAGCTGCGTCGCCGAGCGAGGCCTCACGTCACCAACGCCGCCATGGCCGAGGGTGACCTTCCGGAGCGGCTTTTCGGTCTGGTCGACGACTTCGGCGGGCCGTCGATCACGAGCTATCTCCAGCGCGAGGCGACCGCCGACCAGTTCAAGGAGATGCTGGTCCACCGCAGCATCTACCAGCTGAAGGAGGCCGACCCGCACTCGTGGGCGATCCCCCGGCTGCCCGACCTGGCCAAGGTCCCGCTGG
Organism: Nocardioidaceae bacterium; assembly: GCA_041606495.1. Classification (GTDB taxonomy): domain Bacteria; phylum Actinomycetota; class Actinomycetes; order Propionibacteriales; family Nocardioidaceae; genus Nocardioides_C. Next base: position 883 of record JBFIWG010000433.1, on the reverse strand, counting down.
TCGAGCTGCAGTACGACGAGTACGGCGCCGGTCGCCCCGAGCGCCAGCACGCAAAGCTCTTCGCCGACGGGCTCGAGGCCTGCGGCCTGGACCGTGAGTACGGCGCCTACCTCGACCAGGTCCCGGGCTCGACCCTCGCACTGAGCAACGCGATGAGCCTGTTCGGGCTGCATCGCCGTCTGCGCGGGGCCGCCATGGGTCACCTGGCCGCGCTGGAGGCCACCAGCTCGCTGCCGTGCAGGAAGTACGTCGGTGGTGTGCGCCGTCTCGGCCTGCCCGAGGAGGTCGCGGTCTACTTCGACGAGCACGTCGAGGCCGACGCCGTGCACGAGCAGGTCGCTGCTCGGGACATCTGTGGGACGTTGGTCGCGCAGGAGCCGCACCTCGCCGAGGACGTGTTCTTCGGTGCCGCCGTGTGCCTGATCATGGACGCGATCCTCGCCGAGCACCTGCTCGGGTGCTGGCAGGGCGGGCAGAGCTCGCTGCGGCCGACGACGACCGCGGACGAGGCCGTGGCATGACCCGGCTGCCGCTTGCGGGCGACCTCGGCTTCACCGTCGAGCAGACCGACGAGATCGACGTACGCCCCTGCGCGCACGGACCGGTCCTGGTGCGGGGTGCCACCAGCGTTCGCGACGCCGATGGCGAGGATCATCCGGTGACGCGGCCGGTGGTCGCGGTGTGTGCGTGCGGCAAGTCCCAGCGAGGCCCCTGGTGCGACGGCACGCACAAGGTGATCCCCCGCGGCCGGTAGGTCAGCCGAGCAGGAGACCCACGAACAGCCCGGCTCCGTACAGCAGCTCCGCCGTCCCGGTGCGTTGCAGGACCGGCACCAGTCCGCGGCCCGTCGTACCCGAGAGCACGAGGCGGACCGCCGGCACCG
>JBFIWG010000432.1:0-1764 GCA_041606495.1 Nocardioidaceae bacterium | reverse complement strand
CGCCGACGCCCAGGAGGACCTGCTGGCCGGCGTCGGGCTGAAGCCGGAGCGCTGGAGCTTCGTCATGCGCGCCGACCTGTCCACGGTTCCGGAGGTTCCCGCGCTGACCGACGGGCTGGAGATCCGCCGCTACGACACGGCGTTCTCCGAGGCGATGCACGAGGCTCACAACGCCGCCTTCGTGGACCACCCGAACTGGACACCGTGGAGCGACACGATGTGGAAGCAGTGGGTGACCGGGAGCCGCAACTTCCGCCCGGAGCTCAGCTTCGTCGTCGTCGACCCGGCCGCCCCGGACCGGGTCGCTGCGTACGTCCAGACGAACGAGTACGACGCCTACTTCGAGAGCACCGGTCGTCGGGAGGCCTACGTCGGCAAGGTCGGCACCCGCCCCGAGTACCGCAGACGCGGGATCGCGGGCACCCTGCTTCGCCACTGCCTCGGCGAGTACCAGCGCGCGGGGTACGACGAGGCTTCCCTCGACGTGGACTCAGAGAACCCCACCGGCGCCCTTGGCATCTACGAGCGCGCAGGCTTCACCGTCGAGAGCCGCTGGACCGACTACTGCCTCCGGGAGCCCGCCTCAGGTGGACTACGCTGACCTCGGTTCCCGCCGAACGGGCGGGGTCAAGGGGAAGGAGAGGACCACGGACACCTCGAAGCACGCGTCCGTGCGGTCCGACCAGGAAGCATTGGCTCCCGTCCGCATGGACCGTCACGCGTTCACGTACTCCATCGTGGTCCCGGTCTACAACAGCTCCGGCGTGGTCGGGCACACCGTCGACCGGATCGTCGAGACGTTCGAGAGCCAGAACCTCTCCTACGAGCTGGTGCTGGTCAACGACGGCAGTCGCGACGGCAGCTGGGAGATCATCGCCGAGAAAGCGCGGAACAACCCGCGCATCGTCGCCCTGAACCTGCTGCAGAACTACGGCCAGCACAACGCGAACCTGGCCGGGCTGCGTGAGTCCACCGGCGACTACGTGATCACCATGGACGACGACGGGCAGAACCCGCCCGACCAGGCGATGATCCTGATCGACGAGGCGATGACCGGCCGCGACGTGGTCTTCGGCAAGTTCGAGCGCAAGCAGCACGCCGGCTACCGCCAGCTCGGCAGCAAGATGATCAGCATGATCAACCGCCGGGTGTTCGCGCAGCCGCCGGACCTCGCCGTCTCCAACTTCCGGATTCTGCGGCGCGACGTCGTCGACCGGATCTGCGCCTCCCGCACCGCGCATCCCTACCTGACCGGCCAGGCGCTGATGTACTCCAGCAACCGCTCTCACGTGATGGTCCGGCACGAGGCGCGCCAGGTCGGCAAGAGCTCGTACAGCATGATCAAGATCCTCAAGCTGGTCTTCACGATCCTGTTCAGCTACTCGCTGTTCCCACTCCGGATGGCCGCACTCGCGGGCTTCGCCTTCGCCGACCTCAGCTTCCTGCTCGGCGCCATCTATCTGCTGCTCGGCGTCCTCGGTTGGACCCAGGTTCCGGGGTGGACCACCATCGTGGTGCTCCTCGCCATGTTCAACGGCGTCACCATCGCGCTGCTGTCGATGCTGGGGGAGTACGTCGTCCGCACCCTCAACGCGGTCAGCGCTCAGGACACCTACCACGTGATGGAGCGGGTGCAGGGTTGAGCCGGCACTTCCTGGTGATCGGCGGTCAGCGCTGCGGTACGACGTACCTGCACACCGTGCTCGACGCGCACCCCGACGTGACCATGGCGCGCCCGGCTCGTCCGGAGCCGAAGGTGTTCCT
>JBFIWG010000431.1:0-1787 GCA_041606495.1 Nocardioidaceae bacterium | reverse complement strand
TCTCGGTGCCACACGACCCGCTGCGGAAACGGGATCTCGATTCCCTCGTGGTCGAAGCGGGCTTTGATCCGCTCGCGCATCTCGCGGGCCACGCCCCACTGCTCGAGGGGTGCGGTCTTGAGCACGACGCGCACCGTGACGCCATCGGCATCGAGCGACTGGATGCCCCAGACCTCGGGCTCCTCGAGAATGATCTTCTTGTAGTCCTCGTCCTCCCACATGTCGTGGGCGACGTCCTTGAGGACGCCCCGGACGCGGTGCAGGTCCTCGCCGTACCCGACCTGGATGTCGAGCACGGTCTGGGCCCAGTTCTGGCTCATGTTGCCGACTCGGAGGATCTCGCCGTTGCGGACGTACCAGACGGTGCCGTTGATGTCGCGGAGCCGCGTGACCCGCAGGCTGACGGCCTCGACAGTGCCGATCGCCTCGCCCACGTCGACGACGTCGCCCACGCCGTACTGGTCCTCGAAGATCATGAAGATCCCGGACAGAAAGTCCTTCACCAGCGTCTGGGAGCCGAAACCGAGCGCGACGCCGAGGATTCCGGCACCGGCGATGATCGGCGCGATGTTCACACCGACCTCGGCCAGGATCATGATCGCCACCAGCGCGAAGATCACCCCGGACGCGATGCTCTTGAGCAGCGAGCCCATCGCCTGCGCACGCTGCACCCGCCGGGCGGAAGCAGGGGAGCCACCGACGACGCGCTCACTGGCGCGGCCGAGCTTGGAGCGGGTCAGAGCGTTGGGGACCATGCCCTCGCCAGCCCGAGTGGTGACCCGGTCGATCACCCGGTGGACCAGCCACCGCGCTGCGAAGGCCAGCACCAGCAGGCCGAGGATGGCCAGCGGCTTGCCGACCAGCCACTCCGCCGCGAGTGCCAGGGTCTCGTTGCCCGTGACGTTGTAGACAACGTCGCAGTAGTTGCTGTCGACGTCCTGGCAGACATCGGCGTCCTTGAACAAGTTCATGCGTGGCAGGCTAACGAGATCGGATCGTCGATCCCAAACCCGGTTCGGTACCCTTGGGCACGTGATGATCGACCTCGAAGCCCCCGTCGTACGACGTGTCGCCCGCGCCGCGGCGCTGACCCCCGCCCTCCTCGTCCCGCTGGCGGCCACGCCTGCTCTGGCCGTGCCCCCGGAGGGCTGGGAGGTGGCCGAGCCGGTCTCCGTCCTGCAGTTCCTGCTGCTGCTCGTGGTCCTCCCTGCCGCCCTCTTCATCGTCATCAGCCTGCTGGTGCTGGTGCCGGCGATGGCCCGCGGCGAGAAGTACAAGCCGGGCCAGGCGTGGCGCAACGAGAACGAGTGGTTCGGCGGTCCTCGTGGCGGCGTCGAGGCCACCGACGAGGCGGCCGGCGAGCTCGAGGGCGGCGACGAGAGCAGCAAGGGTGGCGCAAGTGCCCGCTGGTGACGCGTTCAGCGCGAATGAACGACTCGAGATAGACCGCGCGATCCGTGATGCCGAGACGGTCTGCCGGTTCGAGTTCTCGGTCTTCGTCGGCACGTCGGAGACCGAGACGCACCCGTTCGCACGCCGGTTGCACGCCTCGCTGACCGCCCCGGACCGCTCGGTGCTGATCATGGTCGACCCGTCCGCACGCATCGTCGAGATCGTCACCGGCACGGAGGTGCGCCGCTCCCTCGACGACCAGGAGGTGCAGCTGGCCGCGCTCACGATGCAGAGCGCCTTCGCGGCCGGCGACCTCGTCGGCGGGATCAAGCAGGGCCTGGCAATGCTGGCCGAGCACGCCCGTAAGCCGCGGATGCTGCACGCCGACTCCTGAC
>JBFIWG010000430.1:0-1799 GCA_041606495.1 Nocardioidaceae bacterium | reverse complement strand
GGCCGGACCCACAGTGGGTCCGGCCTTCTGTCTTGTGGAGCTGAGGGGACTCGAACCCCTGACCCCCTCCATGCCATGGAGGTGCGCTACCAGCTGCGCCACAGCCCCGCCGCCCGACTCCGTCAGGCAACTCGGGAATCTTAGCCAACAGGTACGTCGGATGCGAAATCGAGGCACTTGACACGCATCACAACGGCTCAGGTGACCGGTTATGGCGAGCCGCATTGCGGTTTCCTCGCAACAACAGGTCAGGTGCGCCGTTCTTGCGCCACCTGTTGCCCAGGGCCTACAGACGCGGGCGGCGCACCACGATCACGGCGCCGGCGGCGTGCCGCATGCACTGCTCCGCCACGGAGCCGAGGACCAGGCTCCGGAAGCCACCCCTCCCCCTGGACCCGACCACGAGCACGTCCGCCGTCAAAGAGGCCTCGATCAGCGCCTGCGCTGCCGGGCAGTGCACGGCGTGGATCTCCACCGGGACGCCCGGATCGCCGCCGAGGCAGTCCTCGACCCGTTCGCGTTCGGCGTCTAGGGTCGCCTGCTCGTACTCCGCGAGCGAGGGCACTATCCCGGTGGGCACGTCGTCCGGCCGGGGGCTGGTCGTGATCGACCAGGCCCGCACCACGTGCAGGGTGCAGCTTCGCCGTCGGGCTTCGTCGCGGGCGTAGCGCAAGGCCTCGACCGCGTCGCGCGAACCGTCGTCGCCGACGACCACCCCTCCGTCTGGATGCACGGATGTGGCGACCTCGGTGACAGACTCGTTCATCCCCCGATTCTGCCTCAGCGAAGCGATGCCCGTGGCGGGTTCTGGTTGTAGCCGACGAGCCGGACCCGTTCGCCGCGACCCGAGGTCTCCACTGTGGCCCAGCTGCAGTTGTCCATCGCGACCAGGTCGCGATAGGAGTCCAGTGGCCAGCCGAGCAGTCCCAACAGTCCCACCTTCAGCGCGGCGCCGTGGGTGAGCACCAGGCCGGTCTCTCCCTCGTCGAGTGAGCGCAGGCACTCCTGAAGGGCGGGGACCATCCGGTCGTGCACGTCCGCTCCGGTTTCACCGTCCAGGACCGCAACCAGCGAGCCACCGCTGCTCCACTCCTCGAAGGCGTCGGGGAACCGCTCGGCGAACTCGGGCAGGGTCAGTCCTTCGCGGGCGCCGACGTCGAACTCCCGGAACCGCTCATCGTGCCGGACCTCGAGCCCGGTCGCCGCGGCGACGTACTCGCAGGTCTGCTTCGCTCGGGTCAGGTCGGAGGACCACAGCGCCGACAGTCTGTGGTGAGAAAGCTGCTCCGCTGCGGCCGTCGCCTGGGCGTGCCCCACCTCGTCGAGCTCGATGTCGGCGTGGCCCTGGGCCCGGCCGACTGCGTTCCACGGCGTGCGGCCGTGGCGCATCAGGATCAGCCGGCGGGTGTGAGTCACTCGCCCCGGCCGGACGTGGCCGTCTCGGGAAGCTCGATCACGGGGCAGTCACGCCACAGCCGCTCGAGCGCGTAGAAGGAGCGCTCCTCCTGGTGCTGCACGTGCACCACGATGTCGGCGTAGTCGATGAGCACCCAGCGGCCGTCACGCTCGCCCTCGCGGCGTACCGGCTTCGCGCCGACCTCCCGCAGCTGGTCCTCGATCGCATCGACGATCGCCTTGACCTGACGATCGTTCGCTGCGGAGCAGAGCAGGAAGGCGTCGGTGATCACCAGCTGCTCGGAGACGTCGAACGCGACGAGTCGCCGAGCCAGCTTGTCGGAGGCCGCGCGGGTGGCGGCGTACACGAGCTCGACGGCTCGGTCGGTGGCGGTCACAGATCG
>JBFIWG010000429.1:0-1822 GCA_041606495.1 Nocardioidaceae bacterium | reverse complement strand
CGCTCGTGGTCCGCGCCGGCAGCACCCAGCGGTTCCGGGTCACGCTGACCTCCTCGCAACTGCGGACCACGCGGGTCCGGCTCGAGGTGCCGATCCCGCAGGGAGCAAGGAACAAGTTCGGCTTCCTCGAGATCCTCGGAGGCAACTCCTTCTTCGGCGGAGGCGAGGGTTTCTTCGAGGAGGGCGGATCGACCGCCGGCACGGCCTCGTTCGAGCAGCTGCTCAAGCAGATCGCCCGCGAGCCGCGCAATGACCAGGTGCTCGCGGAGCTGAACTTCTTCCGCAACAACGGGACGGTGATCCACCGCTCGGTTCGCGAGCAGGTCAAGGCAGTGGTCGACGGTGGCGTCAGCGTGGAGGTGATCGCCGTCCGGTGACCAGGTGACGCAGCGACGGGGGCCGGACACCGGGACAGTCTCGACAGCAGGGTCAGCGCGAGAACAGGGGCCCACCGCCCCGAGCCGTCAGGTGGTGCCATAGATGCCCAGCGAGGAGATCCGAGCCGCGATCGCGGCCGCGGTCACCGACCCGCGGAGGGTCGCGGCCGCCTCCCGGATGTTGCAGGCCCACGGCGGGCTTCGCTCGCTGGACCGGCTGACCGCGCTGGCCTGCCGGATCGTGCGCTCGAGCAACACGCACGTCACGGTGCGCACGGACCGGCTGGCGATCGTCAGCCGAAGCGGCAGGTCGATACCGGAGCTGAAGAACGGCGACCTGAGCACCGGCCTGTGCAACCTCACCGCGATGCGCGGAACGACGCAGGTGCTCGACGACGCGCAGCAGGACCAGCACGCTGCCGCGCTCCCAATCGTCCGGAGCGGCGCCGTGCGCGGCTATCTCGGCATCCCGCTCAAGACGAGAAACGGTACCGTGATCGGCTCCCTGTGCTCGCTGGTGGACGAGCCGCGGCTCTGGAGCGACGAACACGTCCACGCCCTCACCGATCTCGCCGACGCCGTGACGGCCGAGCTCGAGCTGGCGGCCGTGGCCTCCGAGCTGGGCGACGCCTCCGCCCGGCTGCGGCTGATCCTCGAGGCCGGGCAGATCGGCAGCTTCGAGATGGACCTCGTGACCGGTGAGATCAGCTGGGACGAGCGGCTCGCCACGATGTTCGGCTACTCCCCCGAGCACCTCACCCCGAGCATCGACGCGATCACGGCCCGCGTGCATCCCGACGACGTGGACCTGCTGGCCGCGGCCGTCGAGACCGCCCTGAGCGACCACGGCGAGTACGAGATCGAGTACCGGGTGCGGGCCCCCGGGCGAGGCAACCGGTGGGTCCGCAACCGCGGCAGGGTGATCGCCGGACCTGACGGTCGCCCGGCGAGACTGGTCGGTGCGGCCCACGACGCGACCCGCACCAGGGAGGCAGACACCCAGGTGGCCAGGCTGCTGGAGACCCTTCCGGCCGGCTTCGCCATGGTCGACGGGAATGCGCGGATCACCTACGTCAACGCTGCTGGTGAACGGCTGCTCGGGACCGCCCGGAGCCAGCTGGTGGGGCAGAGCGTCTGGGAGGCATTCCCCTTCCTCGACCGGCAGGGCCTCTGCGACGAGCACTCGCGTCTGCTCCGGTCTGATGAGGCGATCCGGGTCGAGGGCCACCACCCTGGCCTCGATGTGTGGTTCGAGATCCGCGTGTGGCCCTCAGATGAGGGGTTCAGGGTCACCTTCGACGACATCACCGAGCGGCGTCAGATCGTGACCGAGAGGCGGCTGGCGCTGGCTGCCCAGCAACGTGCGCTGCGTTCAGCCGAACGCGCAACCCGACACCTGGCGGTCCTCGCAGACGCGAGTGCGGCTATGGGCGCCACACTCGAGG
>JBFIWG010000428.1:0-1827 GCA_041606495.1 Nocardioidaceae bacterium | reverse complement strand
GGATCATCGGCTCGACGCTGGTGGTGCTCGGCATCATCCTCGGCATCGCGGACCGCGTCGGCAGCACCCGCCGCACCATGAAGCACCTGACGCTGAAGCACGCCCTGCTCTTCGGCCTCGCGCAGGCCATGGCCCTGGTCCCCGGGGTGTCCCGCTCCGGAGCGACCATCAGCATGGGTCGTTTCCTCGGCTACGAGCGGGAGGCGGCGACCCGGTTCGCCTTCCTGTTGGCGATCCCCGCCGTCGTGGGCGCCGGGCTGTTCGAGCTCCCCGAGATCCCGCACGGCGACAACGCCTACGGCCCGATGCCCACGCTGCTTGCGACCGTGGTCTCCTTCGTCGTCGGGTACGCCGCGATCGCGTGGCTGCTCCGCTACGTCACGACCAGGTCCTACCTGCCGTTTGTGCTCTACCGGATCGGCCTGGGCAGCGCGACCCTGATCATGGTCGCCACCGGAGTGCTCGCCGCCGGCGGCTAGGCCTCAGAGCCAGCCGGACTTCTTGAACAGCCGGTACAGCACCACGGAGGCGCCGACCATCGCTGCCAGCGACATGAAGTAGCCGTAGCGCCAGGTGAGCTCGGGCATGTACTGGAAGTTCATGCCGTAGACGCCGGCGATCAGCGTACTGACGGCCGCGATCGCCACCCACGCACTGATCTTCCGCATGTCATCGTTCTGCTGGACGCTGACCCGGGCCAGGTGGGCGTCGAAGGCCGTCGACAGCAGGCTGTCGAGGGTGTCGATCGCGTCCTGCACCCGGGCGACGTGGTCCGCGACGTCACGGAAGAACGGTGCTGACTCCTCGGAGATGCCCGGGACGGCGCTGGCCGCGAAGCGGTTCATCGGGTCCCGCAGGGGAAAGACTGCACGTCGCATCTCGGCCAGCTCCCGCTTGAGGACGTAGATCCGCGCGGAGTCGTTGCTTCGGGTCGGGGAGAACACCGAGGCCTCGACCTCGTCCACGTCGATCTCCAGCGAGGCGGCGACGTCCTCGTAGCTGTCCACGACCCGGTCGCAGATCGCGTAGACGACCGCGGAAGGCCCGTGTTCCAGCAGTTGCGCCTTCTGCTCGAGGTCCATCCGGGCCGAGTGCAGCTCGGTGCCCTCGCCGTGCCGGACACTGACGACATAGCCCTTGCCCAGGAACAGGTTGATCTCCCCGGTCTCCACGGCATCGAGCTCGTCGACGTACCAGAGGGTCTTCAGGACCAGGAAGAGCGCGCCGTCGTACCTCTCCAGCTTCGGTCGCTGGTGGGCGTGCAGCGCGTCCTCCACGGCCAACGGGTGCAGCTCGAAGAGGTCGGCCACCCGCTGCATCTCGTCCGGTGCGGGTTCGTGCAGCCCGAGCCAGACGAAGTCGCCGTCACCGATCCGGGCGGAGCGGACCGCCGCCAGGTCCTCGCGAGCTGAGTCGAGCGGGACGCGGACACCGTCTCGGTACAACGCGCAGTCAACGATCATGCGGCTCAGGCTACGGCGTCTACAGTCTGATCCATGGCAACGCTGATCCTGGCTCGACACGGTCGCACCACGGCGAACACGTCCGGGGTGCTGGCCGGTCGCAGCAAGGGCGTCCACCTCGACGAGCACGGGCTCGAACAGGCCAGGGCAGCGGGGGAGCGACTCACCGGTGTGAACCTCGCCGCCATCGTCACCAGCCCCCTGGAGCGCTGCCGGGAGACCGCCCGTGAGATCAGCAGGGCCCAGGCCGCCGCAACGGCCGTCTCCAACGAGCGCAGGCTGCTCGAGTGCGACTACGGCAGCTGGACCGGCCGCGAGCTGAAGACGCTCGCCAAGGAGCCGCTGTGGAAGACGGTGCAGGCGC
>JBFIWG010000427.1:0-1829 GCA_041606495.1 Nocardioidaceae bacterium | reverse complement strand
GGCGACGGATTCGTCGTCGTCTTCGCCGAGCACGGCTGGGTCCAGATCGTCGACGGTGACCAGATCCTGGAGGTGCTCCCGCCGGGTTCGACCGTTCGGATCGACACGGCTGCGGGCCGCTATGCGATTCCCCGGACGCCGATCTGTCATGTCTGGCCGCCGCCCGACGAACCGGAGCAGTTGGCGACGGCGATCCGGAAGGCGGTGACCGTCGGACCATCGAGAACCCTGCAACAGGACGAGACCTTCGGCGTCCGCCAGCTGGCAGATGTGGCCCTGAAGGCGCTGTCGCCGGGCATCAACGATCCCACCACGGCGCAGGACGCGCTGTTCCACATGGGCGCGCTCGTGCGTGAGCTGCTCGACCGCCGACCCATCGAGCGCGTGCGGACCGAGGGCGACAAGACCCTCATCGCACCGCAGCTGCCGACGCCGCAGGATCTGGTGGAGCTGGCATTCGACGAAGTGCGCGTCGCTGCCGCCGGCGCGCCGACGGTTCTGATCTACCTGCTCGAGATCCTCCAGCTCGTGCGCGACTCGCTCGACTCCTCGGAGCACTCCGATGCGGTCGACGCACTCACCAGGCAGGCCGCGCTCGTGGCCGAGATCGGCGAGCGGTCCGACCTCCCGCCGGCAGACCACGAGCGCGTCAGCCGAGCCTTCAGCTCACGCTTCGGCTGATCCTCACCGGCCTTCGTCGGACGCTCTGTCCTGGTGGCCTCCATTGGGCAGTCCGCAGACAGGCTGAGGTCGCGTGATGGTCGACGCTGCTCGGCAGATGCTTGACCCTCACGTGACGGGTGTGCTGACCGGAAAGTCGGTCGTGCCTGGTCATGCGGCGTTTCGGTCTTCGTTGATGAGTCCGTCGCATCGGCTGGTTCGGAGCACGGTGACGGTTGCTGGTGGCGAGTCTGGCGGGTCGTCGACGGGTGTCGGTGGCCGTTGTTCGAGCGACTGGTGGGGTCGGTGCTGGTTGTGGTGGTCGATGTAGAGCAAGGCGAAACCCAGCCGGCTATACCATCGTGTCGTGGCCTCTCCTTGAACCGGTAGTGAGCGGCGATCGTCGCAATCGAACGTACCGAATGAGACCACGAAGAGGAAGGTGATGTTGAAAGCGGTATCGCCACGAGTTCTTTGGCTGAGTGGGCTCGCAGTCGTCGTCGCAGTCGTCATCGCGGTCGTGGTCACTGCGCAGGAGGACTCCGAAACGACCAACACCGCATCGCAGAGCGGCCAGCCCGGAGGAGAAGAGGCTCCTGACGAGCTCCTAGACGGCCGCGGCTACGCCCTGCGCGAGGAAGGCATCGGAGCCGGCGAAGCGTGGTACTGCGAGGACGGCGGCAGTGTCGCCGACTTCAGCTATGGCCAGCCGATCGCACCCGAAGAAGGTGAAGCACCCGACGAGTCGTCTCCCGGTGACGTGCTCGCGCGCGCACTGCGTGAGACCGTCCTGGACCCAGAGACCGCGGTGGCGGTGACCGAACTGTCGGTCGACGGCGTGACCCAGGAATCAGCGGACGCCGAGAGCTTGAGCCGTGAGGAGGCTGTTGCGGCCTACGGCGAAGAGTCCGACGTGCGACTGACGATGGTGATCTACGACGACAACCGGACCCAGCTCCGGGCAGCGGGCTTCATGGAAGTCGAGCTCATCCCCGATATCGGTTGGGTGCCAGACCGCATGCGCTTGTGCAGCTCGGCAGCGACCGGTGTCGTCGAGCTCATCGACCTTGAGGAGGTTGGCGGATGAAGGTCCGCCGCATCCTTACAGTGGTGGCGCTCGTCGCTGTCAACGGCGGTTGAATCTCGAGCCCTTGGCGACGGTTGAGGAT
>JBFIWG010000426.1:0-1840 GCA_041606495.1 Nocardioidaceae bacterium | reverse complement strand
CTCCAGCCAGACCGCATCAACGAACCCTCCGCGCTCGCCAGGCAAGGCGTGGTGGTGTCTGTCGAGTCCAGCTAGCGGCCCGTGAAGGCGGCTCGGCCGAGAGGGGTCGGGACCATCTGCTGGCCGTCGTACCGCCAGTCAAGGATCTCGGCTGCCGGTACCTCGATGACCCCGAGATCGAGCGCGCGTCGCTGCCTTACCCAGTCGACCAGGGCCTCGGGGGCGGCGACCGCTTCCGTGAAGTGCACGAGGTTGGCGTACCAGATCGATCGGTCGAACCCCACCTCGTACCACCCCAGCGGGCCGAGCTCGTCGGCCAATGCGGCGGCGAAGTCGTCCGCGCCTGACCCGATCGGCTGGGCGCTTGCCATCACGCTCGCCGGCGTCAGCGTCAGGCCGGTCAGCTGCAGCCGGACGGGTCCGGACCGAGCGGCGGCACGTCGCACGGCAGTCAGGCGTTCCTCCACCCAAGGGTGCGCCGGAGTCAAGTCGTCGCGGAACCGGTCCAGCACCCGCACGGTGAAGTGCGCAGACACCCGGCGGCCGGTTGGCCAGTGACCGGCACCGGCAGACCCCATCGCCTCATCGGTCAGCGCGGCGAACGCCTCGCACAGTTTCGGTCCGGGTCGCAGGCAGACCGAGGGTCCCCAGCGTTCGGACGGGGCACTCGGGGGTACGTCGGTGCTGTGCCGTCCAGCCAGGATCTTGGTACTGCCCTCGGTGAAGAGACGGGTGAAAGCCGCAGAAGTCACCCGCAGGATCCTGCCATCGGGGGCGGTCGCCGCGGATTTATCCGCCCGGCGCGTCTGCCGTTAGACTGGGCCGCTGTTTCCGACGACGAAAGTGCAGGATTACGCGCGTGGCGACGACCAACGACCTCAAGAACGGCATGGTGCTCAACCTCGACGGCCAGCTCTGGTCCGTGATCTGGTTCCAGCACCACAAGCCCGGCAAGGGCGGCGCTGTCGTGCGCACCAAGCTGAAGAACATCGAGTCGGGCAAGACCGTCGACAAGACCTTCAACGCTGACGTCAAGGTCGAGGTGGCCAACGTCGACAAGCGGACGATGCAGTACCTCTACAACGACGGCACCTCCTACGTGTTCATGGACGTCTCCACCTACGACCAGATCGAGGTCGCCCCGGAGCTCGTCGGTGACGCGCAGAACTTCCTGCTCGAGAACCAGGAGGCGATCGTCGCCACCAACGAGGGCCGCGTCCTCTACATCGAGCTCCCGGCCTCCGTCGAGCTTCTCGTCGAGTACACCGAGCCCGGCCTGCAGGGCGACCGCTCCACCGGCGGCACCAAGCCGGCCCGTCTCGAGACCGGTCACGAGATCAGCGTTCCGCTGTTCATCACCACCGGCGAGAAGATCAAGGTCGACACCCGGGACAGCAGCTACCTCGGTCGCGTCAGCTCCTGATGGCTGCACGATCCAAGGCCCGCAAGCGCGCCCTCGACATCGTCTTCGAGTGCGAGGCTCGCGACATCCTGCTCAACGACCTGCTCGAGGAGCGGATCAAGCAGGCTGAGCCGCCCGTGAACGAGTTCACCATCGAGCTGATCCACGGCCTCGCCGAGCACATCAACCGGATCGACGACGTGCTCGAGCAGTACTCCGAGGGCTGGACGCTCGACCGGATGCCGGCCGTCGACCGCAACGTGCTGCGGCTGGGGCTCTACGAGATCCTGTACGTCGACGACGTCCCGGACGCGGTCGCGGTGACCGAGGCGATGAACCTGGTGCGCGACCTGTCGACCGACGAGTCGCCGGCGTTCGTCAACGGCATCCTCGGCAACATCGTGCGCAACAAGGCGGCGCTGACCGCCTGACTTCTTG
>JBFIWG010000425.1:0-1863 GCA_041606495.1 Nocardioidaceae bacterium | reverse complement strand
GTCTCCGGCCGGCGGCTGCCACTCGACGCGGCGGGAGGTGACTCCCTGCTGGTCCAGTGCGTCGGCGAGCAGCGAGGCTCCGGCGGTCACCACGGTCGAGGGAGTGGTCAGGGACTTCAGCGTCGTGCTCATGCAGTTGCCTCCGGCGAGTTCATCAGGTCGAGGGCGGCGACGGCCGCTTCGGCGTTGGAGAGGAACACCCAGGCTCCCGCCTTGTGCAGGGTCTCCACCTGGCGGTCGAGGCCCTGCGGGTCGTCCTTGGAGCCGATCACGGAAGCGACCACCGGGATGCCGGCAGCGGTCGCCTCGGCGATGGCGTCGGCGAGCTCGCCGGCCGGGTCGGCGGCGGCGCTCAGGCCCAGCACCACGTCCAGCACGATCACGCCCGTCGAGGGATCCTTGGCCTCGCTGCGCAACCGGTCCACGCGGATCGACCCGTCGATCATCGGGTGCGGCCGCCCCTGGGTGAGCCGGTCGTCGCCGAAGTCGATCATGGTGTGACCGCTCGAGGACAGGTCCTCGGCGATCGTCACGCCGCCGGCCAGGGGGATGTTCGAGGTGATCGGCCCGAGCCGGTCGGCGGCCAGGATCATCGACTCGTCGCACATGGTGCCGCCGGCGAACAGGCCGCGCAGGTAGCCACCCTCGCGGCCACGCTCGACCGCGCCGTCGTGGTGCGCGGGTGCCGACCACGTCGCCCCGATCGCCTTCACGGCCTCCTGGGCCGCCTGAGTGACGGTGGGTTGCCCCTGGCCCAGCAGCGCGAACAGGACTGGCTTGCCGAGCGACTTGGCGTGCTCGCGCACCTTCGCCGCGACCGACTCGGCAGGCGGCTTGGAGATGACCACGATGACCTCGGTGCCCTCGTCGGCGGCCAACAGGTCCAGCGCGCGAAGCGTCGACATGCCGCCGACGGCCTCGGACAGGTCGCGACCGCCCACACCGAGGCAGTGGCTCACGCCCACGTCGGCCTGGTCGAGCAGGGTCATCAGGTGCTGCGCGCCGGTGCCGGACGCGGCGACGATGCCGACCGGTCCCGGTCGTACGACGTTGGCGAAGCCGAGCCCGACCCCGCCGATGGCTGCGGTGCCGCAGTCCGGCCCCATCACCAGGACACCGGCGGCGTCGGCGTACTTCTTGAGCGCGACCTCGTGCTCGACGGAGACGTTGTCGCTGAAGATCATCGTGTGCAGCCCGGCGTCGACGGCGTCGATCGCGTCCGAGAACGCGTGCTGCCCCGGCGTCGAGATCAGCGCAACCGTGGCGTCACCGCCGCGGGCAGCCGCACTGATCGTGACCGGTGGTGGTGCGGACCCGAACGAGGACGGCGCAGGGGAGGCCGCCTCGCTGAGCGCCAGGTCGACCTCGGTCAGGGCCGTCTCCAGCGCCTCGTCGGTGTCGGCGTCGATCGCCACGAGCATCTCGTTCGGGGCGGTCTTGTCGGGAAGCTCGAACCCCATCGTCCGGGACAGGTCGAGGTTGAGCTCGGTGGCCATGGCGACCAGCGCCGCGTTGACGCCGGGCAGCGCCGACACGCGGCGGCTGACCTGCATGAGGGCCACCGAGTCGATGTAGGAACCCCGGCGTACCTGAAGACTCTTCGTCACGCTGCTCCTTCGAGCTCGTAGGTGGTGAGGGTGTGCAGGACTCCGGCCAGCGTCGCCGCGCCGGAGCTGTGGCCGACCGCGAGCAGGTCGGCCAGGGTCGAGGGGATGTCACCGTCGGTGCAGACCGCGGTGAGGAACGCGGCCAGCTGCGGCGTCGCGTAGCCGTCCAGCGCGTGGTGCAGCATGCCGCGGGAGACGGCGGTGGTGCGCTCGGGCGTGAGCAACGGACGGGTTCGCCGGCGCCACCCGTCGAGCC
>JBFIWG010000424.1:0-1952 GCA_041606495.1 Nocardioidaceae bacterium | reverse complement strand
CTGCAGGCAGTGGAGGGCGTCGGCGAGCTCCGCGCCCGGAGCGTGCGCGAGGGTCTGTCGCGACTGGCCGAGTCCAGCATCCTCGAGCGCTACGTCTAGTCGCGCTTGCCCTTCTTAGGTTTCACCGTTGGGGTCGGCGTGATCGTTGGCCGCGGCGGGCTCAGCAGCTGGAACTGTCGAGACTCGGGCTCTGCACCCAGCGCGGCGGCCGTGGCGAAGTAGTAGCCAGGCTGGGCCCACTGCGTCGTGCGCGAGCAGTCAACGTCCGAACGCTGACCGGACCACGTCACTCGCACCGTCGTCGCGTGATCCTTGCGCACCACCACGTCCTGCCGGCTGACGGCCGCAGGGCAGTCCTGGGTCGACCAGATCCGGTCGCTGCCCGAGGTCAGCTTCAGCACCACCGTGTCCGGGGAGACCGTCCAGGTGCAGGCCGGTGACTCCAGGGTGGTCAGCGTGAGCGCGAAGGTGACGTCGAGGCCGGCGATCGGGTCGCCCTCGACCGACGGCGAGACCTTGACATCGCTGTCGCTGCAGGGGCCGGTCGGCACCGCAAGCGGGGTCTTGGTCCTGGTCGGCCGACTCTTCTTGCCCTTCTTGGCGACCTGCTCGCCTCCAGCCGGCTGAGCCTGAGGAGTCGTGGTCGCGCCCGCGGACGTCTCGCCCGCCGTGGGAGAGCCGACCGTCGCAGCAGCCGGTTGCGCCGTGGGGTTGTCGGTGGGGGCAGGCGAGCTGTCGAGCAGACGCGCCACGCCGAAAACCATTCCGAGAGCGACACCGAGCACCAACAGGCGTCGAGTCCAGTACACCCGAGGCGGGAGAGGTCCTCTTGGCCTGGTCACGGTGCTCATGCGCAAACGGTAACTTTTCGGGCCGACCGGTTCCGGTAAGCCACACCGTCGGTCGGCCGATCAGGTCGTCCTGGCTACCATCGCGACACGATGAGCGCCCTTCACGACCCGGTTCTGCGTTGGTACGACGAGCACGCCCGCGACCTGCCCTGGCGAGACGAGACCGCCTCGCCCTGGGCCGTCATGGTCAGCGAGTTCATGCTGCAGCAGACCCCCGTGTCCCGGGTGCTCCCGGTCTACGAGCATTGGATGGCCCAGTGGCCGACCCCGTCAGACCTCGCGTCGGCGAGCACGGGTGAGGCGGTCCGGGCCTGGGGCCGCCTGGGCTACCCGAGGCGGGCGCTCCGGCTGCACGCGGCCGCGGCTGCCATCGTCGAGCAGCATGGTGGCCAGGTGCCCGCCTCGCACCAGGCCCTCCTGGCGTTGCCGGGGGTGGGCGAGTACACCGCCGCCGCGGTCGCGTCGTTCGCGTTCAAGCAGCGGCACGTCGTGCTCGATACGAACGTCCGACGGGTCTTCGCCCGGGCCGTGGGAGGGGTGGAGTTCCCGTCGACCTCGGTCACCAAGGCCGAACGAACCACCGCCGCGAACCTGCTGCCCGAGAACGATGCAACGGCCGCGGCCTGGGCCGTCTCGGTCATGGAGCTCGGCGCCCTCGTGTGCACGTCGACCTCACCGCGGTGCGGTCGCTGCCCGATCACCGATCAGTGTGCTTGGCTGCGGGAGGGGCGGCCGTCGTACGACGGGCCGGTGCGGCGCGGCCAGACCTACGCGGGGACGGACCGGCAGTGCCGCGGACGGCTGCTCGCGGTGCTGCGGGACGCCCACGAGCCGGTACACGTCTCCCGGCTCGAGGCGGTGTGGAGTGACGACGTACAACGGGCGCGATGCCTCGACAGCCTGCTCGCCGACGGCCTCGTCGCACGCCTCTGCGCCGAGGGGGAAACCTACGCCCTCCCCCGTTGAGCCGCGCCCTGTGCCGTGTTGAGCCGCGCCTTGTGCCGTCTTGACCCGCGCCCTGCGCCGTGTTGAGCCGCGCCTTGTGCCGCGTTAAAGCCAGAGCCCCCGGCTCAACCGGGCAGAACCCCCGGCTCAACGGGG
>JBFIWG010000423.1:0-1956 GCA_041606495.1 Nocardioidaceae bacterium | reverse complement strand
CCGCAACGTGGCCGGGGTCCTCGGCGACGACCCGGCCGGCGCCGTGGTGATCCTCAACGGCGACATCCTCTCCGGCCACGACCTGCGCGGCCAGCTCGCTGACTTCGAGACCAGTCGCGACGGCCAGCAGGTCGACGTCAGCCTGCACCTCGTCGAGGTCCCGGACGCTCGCGCCTTCGGCTGCGTGCCGACCGACGCGTCCGGCAGGGTGACGGGCTTCGTCGAGAAGTCCGACAACCCGGTCACGAACCAGATCAACGCCGGCTGCTACGTCTTCCGTCGCCGCGTGGTCGACGAGATCCCGACCGGCCGGGTCGTCTCCGTGGAGCGGGAGACCTTCCCCGAGCTCGTCGAGGCCGGGCGGCTGGTCGTCGGGTACGTCGACACGGCGTACTGGCGGGACGTGGGGACGCCTGCCGCGCTCGTGGACGCCTCCAAGGACCTCGTGCTCGGTGTCGCACCGAGCCCGGCGGTGACGCGGGCGCCGGACCGGGCCCACGTCTCGGCCAGCGCCGAGGTGGAGGACGGCGCGAAGGTCGACGGTGGGTCGCTGGTCGCTGCGCGAGCCCGGGTCGCCGAGGACGCCGTGGTCAGCGGCAGCGTGGTCATGGAGGGCGCGGTGGTCGAGCGCGGGGCCGTGGTCACCGACTCCGCCGTAGGCCCGGGGGCGGTGGTCGGCGCCGGTGCCGAGCTGGTCGGCGCGACCATCGGCGACGACGCCCGCATCAGCCCCGGTGCTCGACTCGACGGAGAGCGTGTGGACTGCGGAGCGGTCGTCTAGGACGTCAGAAGCTGGTCCAGCCACCCCACGCCGCCGAGCACGGCGACGAAGCGTAGCCATCGGCCGACCAGACCGAGCACCAGGAAGAGCGCCAGGTTCATCCGCAGCTGACCTGCCACCACGGCGAGGACGGCGAACGGTGGGAGTCCGAAGAGCGCCGAGACGAACACAAGTGAGCCGGCGAGCACCGGTCGGGCGTTGGTCCGGGCGCGCCACGTCTCCAGGCGGGCCTGCTGCTTGGGCTTGTCGATGCGTCGCTTGACCCAGCCCCAGCGCAGCGAGCTCGCCCCGACGCGGTACCAGATCAGCTTGCCGGCCATCTGCCCCACGGCGGCCACGAAGCCGAGCAGCCACAGGTCACCGACGTCGGCAAGGGCGGCGCGCAGCCCGAGGTAGGCCTCGATGTTGATCAGCGGCACCAGCGCCGAGGCGAACCCCAGAGCGAGCAGGATCAGCACGTCGCGCACATCTGCACCCCCTCGCTGACGAGGGTCAGCTCGCGTTCGGCTCGGGCGAGTCGGTGTAGGGGTAGTCCTCCATGAAGGTGGCGACGGCCTCGCCGCTGGGCACCTCGCAGTACTGCGTGATCCCGCGCTGGCCCTCAGGGTTGCCGTTGGTGCCGCCCATCGACCAGTGGGTCAGCGCGACGTGCGCACCGTCGGGGAACGCCTCGCCGTCCTCGGCGGTCCAAGGTGCGGCGATGAACTTGTTCTCGAAGTCCGAGCCCTCGAACTTGTTGGCGATCGCCTTGACCTGGGCCAGCTGCTCGTCGCTGTCGGCCACGGTCTCGTCGTACCAGAGGATGCTGTAGCCGTGCTCGAGGTTGTGCACCAGGTACCCGAGCTCCGGGCGGTCCTGCGCGGTGTAGAACTTCCGGCCGAAGTCCGCCCAGGTCGGGTAGTGCGAGCCAGACGCAGGAGGTGCCTGGTCGTAGACCAGCTCTTCGCTCTCGGGCCGGTGGTCGGCGCTGCCGGTCGCCGCGTCCGCCTGCACGTCCTGGCAGCCCGCCTGAGCTGCCGCCGCGCCGATCTCGTCGAGGCCGCGTCCGCTGAACTCGCTCTGCTGGCGGGCGTCCTGGATGAGCGGGTAGGCCCCGAGCCCGATGATCACGCGCGCGACCGCGACCCCACCGCCCATGATCGCGTATGTGCGCTTCGTCTCGGCTCGCTGCTGCT
>JBFIWG010000422.1:0-1974 GCA_041606495.1 Nocardioidaceae bacterium | reverse complement strand
GCGGTTCACGGCGCTCTGGCTGGTGTTGAGCACGTCGGCGAGCTGTTGCTGGGTCCATCCGCGGTGCTTCCGGGCATCGCGGATCAAGTTCCCAATCCGGCTCAAGTAGTCCTCAGTCATGTCAGGGACCATATCTCAGATATGAGATACCGCAACGCAGCGACGCGCCTCTCAGGCTGGGCCGTGAGACGAAGGTCATGGGATCTCGCGCCGCTTGGCCTCTGGTTGCAGATCGGGCCGGCGCCGGGGGAGCAGCCAGGGTCCGACCAGCCCGCCGAGCAGGGCTGGCCCCGCGACGAGCGCGGCCGTGAACGGGATGCCGGCGATCACGTCGGCCGGCACGACGGCGGAGTCCAGCTCGTTTGCGGCGATCGCGGTGAACAGCGGCACGAGCAGTCCCATGAGCAGACCGACGCAGCCCCAGGTGACCGCGAGCCGCCCGAACGACATCCGGGTGCCGTCGTACCAGCCCCAGGCCAGGGCTCCGAGCGCGACGAGCCCGAAGGTCAGCAGCCCGGTGCCGATCCGCGCGTCGTCCGGGGTCGCGAGGCTGCTGACCACGACCAGGAAGAAGGCCGCCCAGCATGCAATGAAGACGGAGGCCCGGGTCAGGATGCGCATGAATCCACGTTGGCTCGCAGGGTCAGCCCGGACATCGGTACACCTACTCAGATCTCGCGGTTTCGCGGTTCGTGCGAAGTGGAAGGATCCTCGGCATGCGAGTAACCACGATCCACGGCCCCCGCGACATCCGCCTCGAAGTGCGTCCGGTCCCCGACATCACCGCCCCCACGGACGCCATCATCAAGGTCGTCGCCAGCTGCATCTGCGGCTCGGACCTGTGGCCCTACCGTGGGGAGAACCCGGTCGAGGCAGGCAGCCCGATCGGGCACGAGATGGTGGGCGTGGTCGAGGAGGTCGGCTCCGAGGTCCGCTCGTTCAAGCCCGGGGACTTCGTGGTCGTGCCGTTCTGCCACAGCGACAACACCTGCGCGCACTGCGAGGTCGGCATGACGTCCGGCTGCGAGAACGGCGGTTTCACCCAGGGCGGTCAGGCCGAGTACGCCAGGGTGACCCAGGCCGACGGCAGCCTGGTCAGGACCGACGGGATGCCCGACCCGTCGATGATTCCTTCCCTGCTGACGCTGTCCGACGTGATGGCCACCGGCTGGCACGCGGCTGTCGCCGCTGGAGTGCAGCCTGGCTCGACGGCGGTCGTCGTCGGGGACGGTGCGGTCGGCCTGTGCGGCGTGCTGGCGGCGGTCCAGCTCGGTGCGGACCGGGTCGTGGCGATGTCGCGGCATGAGTCACGACAGAAGATCGCCCTCGAGTTCGGCGCCACCGACATCGTCGCCGAACGAGGTGAGGACGGCGAGCAGCGGATCATGGACATCACCAAGGGCGTCGGCGCCGATTCGGTCCTCGAGTGCGTCGGCACCGACCAGTCCATGAAGACGGCCTTCAACATCGCCCGCCCGGGGTCGACGGTCGGGTTCGTGGGCGTTCCGCATGGTGTCGAGCTGCCGATCCGCCGCATGTTCAGCCACAACGTCGGCCTCGCCGGAGGCATGGCACCGGTGCGCACCTACCTGCCGAACCTGCTGGACCTCACTCTGAGCGGCGAGATCAACCCTGGACTGGTGTTCGACATGACCCTGCCGCTGGACGAGGTCGTCGAGGGCTACAAGGCGATGGACGAGCGGCGTGCGATCAAGGTGCTGCTCGAGCCCTGAGCCGTGATCAGGGCAGTGGTCTTCGACATCGGTGGCGTGCTCGAGCGCGTCGCCGATGACGCGTGGCCGGAGGTCTGGATCGGCCGGTGGGAAGGCCGGGCCGGGCGTCCCACGGGAACGATCGCGGCGTACCTCGCTGAGCACGCGCCCCAGGGCTCACTGGTCACCGGCGAGGTCAGCGAGGCGCAGCTGCGTCAGCTGTACGTCGATGCGCTCGGTCTCGACGACGCGAGCGCCGACG
>JBFIWG010000421.1:0-1983 GCA_041606495.1 Nocardioidaceae bacterium | reverse complement strand
GCGGGGCCTCTGGGTCCAGCCCGCACCCGAGCAGATCCGACTGATCCCGTCCTGGGAGTGGCTCCGCATGCACATCGACCCGGCGCGGTCGCGTGCCGTGGTCCGTGCCGCGCAGGTCGCCTCGGCCCTCGAACGCACCGTCGGCCTGGACAACGACGAGGTGGACCGCCGCCTCCGGTCGGTCCCGGGGATCGGGGTGTGGACCTCCGCGGAGGTCCGGGCCCGGGTCCACGGTGACGCGGACGCGGTCAGCTTCGGCGACTACCACGTGGCCAAGGACATCGGGTGGGCGCTGACCGGTGAGCAGATCGACGACGACGCGCTGGCCGAGCTGCTCGAGCCGTACCGTCCGCACCGCCACCGCGTGCAACGCCTCGTCGCCCTGATGGGCTGGGGCCGTCCCCGCCGCGGCCCGCGGATGGCGCCGCGCCGGCACCTCCCGGGCTGAACGCCTCAGAGCAGCGGACGCAGCGGCGCGAGCACGAGCTCGGTGAACTTCTTGTGCACGCCACGCGAGCTCCACTCCTCGGCCTTGAGCTCCTTGGCGTTGGACAGGTCGGTGGCGAAGATCCGCTCCATCTCGGCGGCCATGCTCTCGTCGATGAACTCGACGTTGATCTCGTAGTTGCCGGTCATGCTCAGCCGGTCGATGTTCGCGGTGCCGACGGTCGACCAGCGGCCGTCGATGGTCGAGGTCTTGGCGTGCACCATCGCGCCCTGGAACAGGAAGATCCGGGCGCCGCTGGCCAGCAGCTGCCCGTAGTAGCCGCGGGAGAGCCAGTCGGCGACCACGTGGTTCGAGGTCGCCGGCAGCAGCAGGCGTACGTCGACCCCGCGTCTCGCCGCTGCCGTCAGCGCATCGACGAAGTCGGAGTCGGGGATGAAGTAGGCGTGGGTCATGTAGATGTGGCTGTAGGCCCGGTTGATCGCCTCGAGGTACATGCCTCGGATCGGGAACATCCACAGTCGCGGCACGTTGCGGTGCACGCGGATCCGCGGCTCCCAGTCCGACGCGGTCTCCAGCAGCAGCGGGCGGCTGCCTCGGGGCCGGCGGTGCAGGTTCCAGAAGTCCGCGAATGCACGCTTCAGGTCCCACACCCCTGGACCGGTGATCCGCACGTGCGTGTCGCGCCATTCGGTGGCGTACGCCGTACCGACGTTGTAGCCACCCACGAAGGCGACCTCGTCGTCGACGACGAGGATCTTGCGGTGGTCGCGGCCGTAGCGGCGCAGGTCCAGGAACCGCCAGCCGGCGTTGTAGACGGGGTACTCCAGCACCCGGAGCCGGGGACCGAACCTCTTGAAGCGCGGCGCGACCACGAGGTTCGCGAAGCTGTCGTAGATGGCGTAGACCTCGACGCCGCGGGAGGCAGCCTCGGAGAGGGCAGCCTTGAACTGCTCGCCGACCTCGTCGCCCTTCCAGATGTAGGTCTCGAAGAGGATCTGCTGCTTGGCCTTGGCGATCGCGGCCAGCATGTCGTCGTACAGATCCTGGCCGTAGGTGTAGGTCTTCACGCCGCCGTCACCGATCGCTACCTCGGTGGGCGGTGTGGTCGGGAACGGCTTGGGGCGCTTGCCGCGGCGACGGTAGGAGTCGACCAGGGTGAGGGTCAGGGCGAGCAGGAGCTGGAAGCCGATCATCGACAGGAACGCCCGCTTCAAGGCCCTGGTGACAGGCGACTCCACGAAGCGGATGGGCACCGAGAACACGGGGCGTCGCTTGGTCACGGGGCAAATCTAGCGGCTCACACGCCTCCAGAACTGTCGGTGGCAGCCCGTACGCTCTGAGTCATGAGGCCTGTCACCGATCTCGAGCGCCGGGTGGCGCCGTTCAAGGTTGTCTCCGACTACTCGCCGTCCGGGGACCAGCCGACCGCGATCGACGACATCGAGCGACGCATCACCGGTGGGGAGAAGGACGTCGTCCTGCTGGGTGCCACCGGCACCGGCAAGACCGCGACCGTCGCCTGGGCGGTCGAGCGG
>JBFIWG010000420.1:0-1991 GCA_041606495.1 Nocardioidaceae bacterium | reverse complement strand
GTCGACCTCGTGGTCGAGGCGATCGCCGAGGACCTCAAGGTCAAGACCGCGCTGTTCGAGAACCTCGACGAGATCTGCAAGCCCGGCGCGATCCTGGCGACCACCACGTCGTCGCTGACGGTGATCTCCTGCGCCACCGCCACCAAGCGCCCTCAGGACGTGGTGGGCATGCACTTCTTCAACCCGGCTCCGGTCATGAAGCTCGTAGAGGTGGTCAGCACGGTCAGCACCGCCGACGAGGTCGCCGAGACCGTCCGGGCCCTGTGCGCGAAGGTCGGCAAGGTCGCCGTGTCCTGCGGCGATCGCGCGGGCTTCATCGTCAACGCCCTGCTGTTCCCCTACCTCAACGACGCGGTGAAGATGCTGCAGGCGCACTACGCCAGCGCCGACGACATCGACACGGCGATGAAGTACGGCTGTGCGCTGCCGATGGGCCCCTTCGAGCTGCTCGACGTGGTCGGTAACGACGTGTCCCTGGCGATCCAGCGGGAGCTCTACCTCGAGTTCCGCGAGCCAGGCTTCGCCCCTGCGCCGCTCCTGGAGCACCTGGTGACCGCCGGGTACCTCGGCCGCAAGACCCAGCGGGGCTTCAGGGACTACACCATCCGGTGAGCACCCGGATCGAGCGCTACCAGGGTGAGGACTACGAGGTCCGGTCCGTCACTGGCTCCGCGGCCACCAAGCCGTACCGGTGCCCGGGTTGCGACCAGCTGATCCGACCGGCCACGCCGCACGTAGTTGCGTGGCCGGTCGTGCCGTCGATGTTCTCCGAGTCCGGGCTGGACGAGCGCCGGCACTGGCACAGCCCCTGCTGGAAGGCCCGCGACCGCCGTCGCTGACCCGTGCGCCGCCGGCGTCAGCGGCTGCGCGAGAATGGCCGCATGCCTGCGATCCGTGCGAACTCGGTCCTGCCCGCCCGCCGTGAGGCGATCACGCTGCATACCGCTGACGGACTCGAGCTTGTCGGTGAGCTCGCCCTGCCGCTCGAGGGTGAGCCGACCGCCACAATCATCTGCCTGCACCCGCTGCCCACCCACGGCGGCATGATGGACAGCCACATCTACCGCAAGGCGGCCTTCCGGCTGCCGGCGCTGGCCGGCGTGGCGGTGCTCCGCTTCAACACCCGCGGAACATCGAGCGTCCACGGCACCAGCCAGGGCGAGTTCGACAACGCCCAGGGGGAGGCGTACGACGTCGCGTCCGCCATCGAGTACGCCGAGTTCCACGACCTGCCCAACATCTGGGTCGTGGGCTGGTCGTTCGGCACCGACCTCACCCTGATGCACGGGCACGACCCGGCCATCCAGGGAGCGATCCTGCTCTCCCCGCCGCTGCGCTACAGCGACATAGAGCACCTGCAGACCTGGGCGGAGTCGGGGAAGCCGTTGACCGCGCTGGTCCCCGAGCACGACGACTACCTGCAGCCCGCCGAGGCGGAGGAGCGGTTCGCGATCGTTCCGCAGGCCGAGGTGGTCGGCGTCGAGGGCGCCAAGCACCTGTGGGTCGGCGATGCCGAGAAGGTGCTCGACGAGATCGTCAAGCGGGTCGCCCCGGACGTGGCGCTGCCCCTGCCGACGGAGTGGGACGGCGAGATGGAGACCGCGGACACCAGCGCCTACAACGACAAGAACCTGGGTGCCTTCAAGGACGTCCCGGTGCCAGGCCCGCTGAAGGACTGACCGAGCCAGTAGTAGCGCACCGCAACAGGTCACATTGACCCGTTGCGGTCGTCGAAGCGGTCAGGATGCGACAGCAACGGGCCAGCCTGACCCGTTGCGGTCACCGCCTCCGGCGCGAGGTAGCTGGGACGGACCGGACTGCGCTCGGGCGGTCGTCAGCGGCTGACGCGACGTCTCCTCGACGACGACGCAGGGCGCGGATCCCGAACAAGCGTGCAGGTGCGCCAGCGCGCGGCGGCACGCCGCTAACGGACGTCCTGGCGGCGCAGGAAGACCTCTTTCAGCAGCAGCTGCAGCGCGGCTGCGGTCGGG
>JBFIWG010000419.1:0-2003 GCA_041606495.1 Nocardioidaceae bacterium | reverse complement strand
TGGTCGCGGATGACCTCCTCGAGGGCGTCCCAGACCGCGTCCTCCTCGCGCTCGACCATCTCCTTGGCGGCCTTGATGGTGCCCGCGGAGGCGTCCGCGCCGCGCATGAAGGAGACCGGGCCCGACGCCGTACCGCCGGAGGAGAGCAGCTCCTTCGACGAGCGGATCCGGGAGAGGTTCAGGCCGGCGCCGGAGCCGCCCTTGAAGATGAAGCCCTCTTCCTTGTACCAGTTCAGGATCGAGTCCATCGAGTCGTCGACGGAGAGGATGAAGCAGGCGGAGACCTGCTGCGGCGAGGGGGTGCCGACGTTGAACCAGACAGGGCTGTTGAAGGAGAAGTACTGGTGGACCAGCAGCCAGGTGAGCTCGTGCTCGAACAGCTCGGCGTCCGCCACAGAGGCGAAGTAGCCGTTGTCCTCGCCGCCCTTGCGGTAGGTCTTCACGACCCGGTCAACGAGCTGCTTGAGGCTCCACTCGCGGGCGTCGGTGCCGACCGCGCCGCGGAAGTACTTGGTGGTGACGATCGTCGAGGCGTTGACCGACCAGAAGTCCGGGAACTCGACGCCACGCTGCTCGAAGACGGTCTCGCCGGTCTTCCAGTTCTGCTGGACGACGTCGCGACGCTCCCAGGTGATCTCGTCGTAGGGGTGCACACCCTCAGTGCTGAAGACCCGGTTGATCTTCAGTCCCTTGCCCTTGCGGGTGGTGCGTGCGGACCCGCTGACCGTCTCCGTCAATGGACTCTCCTCTTTCCCCTCAATGATGACGTCTGTGTCAGTTGCTGCTCGTGCTGCTTCAAGTTGGTTTGCCCGACGCGCCGCTTCCCCACGACGCGCCGGGCAGTCTGTGGGTCAGCCCGTGTGTACGACGGGCAGCTCGACCGCTCGCTCCGCGCGGAGCATGGCGATCTCTTCCTCGAACGCCTCGGCGCTCTCGAAGGCCTTGTAGACCGACGCGAACCGGAGGTAGGCCACCTCGTCGAGCTCGCGGAGCGGGCCGAGGATCGCCAGGCCGACCTCGTTGGCGGGCACCTCGGCCCAGCCACTGGCGCGCAGGTCGGCCTCGACCTTCTGACCGAGGCAGGCCAGGTCGTCGTCGGAGACCGGTCGGCCCTTGCACGCCTTGCGCACGCCGGCGACCGCCTTCTCGCGGGTGAACGGCTCGGTCGCGCCGGACCGCTTCACCACCACCAGCTGCATCTGCTCGACGGTGCTGAACCGCTTCTCGCAGGAGGGGCAGGTGCGCCGGCGGCGGATCGCTCCACCGTCGTCGGCGACGCGGCTGTCGACCACCCGGGTGTCGGTGTTGCGGCAGTACGGACAGTGCATGTGCGCCGCTCCCTTCCACTCGGTCTCTCGGTCGTGTCATGCCTCTTAGTACAACGCCCACCACCGACAGTTTCTGCCCCGATCCGACCGGCCTCGGATGCCTGTTTTCGGCATGCGTCGACCAAGGTCGGATGTGGGTGAACCTGTGGGAAACGTGGGGACAACTAGGAGTTCCATGTGTGCAACCAGCCACCAGATGTGGAAAACCACAACCATGTAACTACTAGATGTTGTGGTAACCGTACGTGCCGCTCCTAGAGCCACGCAAGCCGAATCGGAAAACTCGTCCAGGTTCTTTCCAGATGTCCGTAAAACCGCAGGTCAGCGGCCTGTTCGGCGCTGTCGCACCGGCGTGTCACGGCCCGTCGGGCGTGTCGCGGCGGGCTCGGTCAGCACGCCCGGTTTCGGGGTGTCCACGGCCCGATCGGGCCATTCTCAGTAGTCACACCCGTCACTACCCACCGGACGCTGTGGACACCCACACCCCCGCTGCGAAGCTCGCCGTCCACAGTTCACCGGAAACCCGTGATCGCCCGTGACACCGTTGGCTAGGTTTGAAGACGGCGGGGTCTCGCAGAGAGGGTGCTCATGGATCAGGCGGGGGCCGCTCGTGCGGTGGACCTGCACAAGGTGTACGGCGAGGGCGAGGCGGCCGTGGCCGCGATCGACGGCGTC
>JBFIWG010000418.1:0-2060 GCA_041606495.1 Nocardioidaceae bacterium | reverse complement strand
TGTCACGTGAGTCCTAGCTTGGTGGCGGGCTTGTCGGGCGCATAGAGCGCATGCTTCTTGATGTACTGGACGACGCCGTCGGGCACGAGGTACCAGACCGGCTCGCCTTGTGCAGTGCGGTTGCGGCAGTCGGTCGAGGAGATCGCCAGTGCCGGGATTTCGACGATCGTGACCCGGTCCAGCGGGATCTTGCCGAGGGTTGAGATGTCCATCTCGAAGCCGGGACGGGTACACCCCACGAAGTGCGCCAGCTCGAACAGCTCGCCGGCGTCACGCCAGGTGAAGATCTCCCCGAGCGCGTCGGCACCGGTGATGAAGTAGAAGTCCGAGTCCGGCATCGTCGCCCGGAGGTCCCGCAGCGTGTCGATGGTGTACGTCGGCCCCGCGCGGTCGATGTCGACGCGAGAGACCCAGAAGCGCGGGTTCGAGGCGGTCGCGATGACCGTCATCAGGTAGCGGTCCTCGGCGGCGCTCACCTCGCGGTGGCTCTTCTGCCAGGGCTGGCCGGTCGGCACGAAGACGACCTCGTCGAGGTCGAACCATGCCTGTACCTCACTGGCCGCGACGAGGTGGCCGTGGTGGATGGGGTCGAAGGTGCCGCCCATCACGCCGATCCGTCGCCGGCGGGCCTGGGAGGGAGCCAAGAGCTCAGTCACCGATGACCGTCATTCACCCTGATCGGCGATCAGGAGTGGTCGCGTCCCGCGCCGAACATCATCACGCCGAGGAGCATGGCGAGCAGGACACCGAGCGCGACCGCGCCGACGGCGTAGGGATGGATGACAGGCTCGCTGTGAACTTCCGCGGCAGCCGTGATCATTGACGAGAGCGACATGGGGCATACCTTACCGGTCGGGTCGGCCGTGGCCTCACCTCGGCGGCAGCGGCAGCCCGAGCCGGCTGAGCCGGACCAGCGAGACGCACTTGAGCACCAGCAGCGCCGTGGCGATCACCACGCCGAGCAGGGCACTTCCGGTGGCCAGCAGGATCACCGCGAAGATCGCGGAGTTCGCCGCCTTGCCGGGCTTCGACCAGTTCCACAGCCACAGCGGCCGGTCGACCACGAAGAAGTAGTTGGGGCTTCGGATCGGCCACGCCAGGAAGGCCAGCGACAGGAAGGCGTCGACGACCATGAACTCGGCGAGGTAGATCAGCACCGGCAGCACCAGGTCGTTGTTCAGCCAGGCCAGCCCGAGGTAGAACACGGCGGCGCTGAGCCGGTCGCTGAGGATGTCGAAGACCGCCCCGATCCGGGTCTCGCAGCCGCGCACGCGGGCGACGAACCCGTCGAGCATGTCGCCGACCCAGTAGATCCCCAGCGACACGACCAGCAGGGTCAGGCTCTCCTGCCGGATAGCGGCCCCGGCCACGGCGACGGCAGCAACCGTGCGGACAAGGGTGACGAGGTTCGCGGACGTGCCCAGACGTTCCTGCGCCGGATCGGCGTAGACGTCGAGCGCCGCGTCAGCGGATGTGGCCATCGCCGGTGACGACGTACTTCGTCGAGGTCATCTCCGGCAGCCCCATCGGCCCCCGTGCGTGCAGCTTCTGGGTGGAGATCCCGATCTCTGCGCCGAACCCGAACTCTCCCCCGTCGGTGAACCGGGTCGAGGCGTTCACCAGCACGGCGGCGGAGTCCACCGCGGCGGTGAACCGGCGGGCCGACGCCTGGGAGCGGGTGACGATCGCGTCGCTGTGCCCGGAGGAGAACCGGCGGATGTGCGCGATCGCCGCCTCGAGATCGGGTACGACGGCCGCGGAGATGTCGAGCGAAAGGTACTCCGCCGCGAAGTCGTCGTCGGTGGCCTCGACCACCCCGTCGTACTTCGCGAAGGCAGCATCGCCATGGATCGTGACGCCGGCCTCCTGCAGCGCGCGGACCACCTTCGGCACGAACGCCTCAGCCGCCGACTCGTGTACGAGCAGTGACTCGGCGGCGTTGCACACCGAGGGCCGGTGCGTCTTGGCGTTGAGCACGATGGCCAGCGCCTTGTCCAGGTCGGCGTCGGCGTCGACGTACACGTGGCAGTTCCCGACGCCCGTCTCGATCACGGGCACCG
>JBFIWG010000417.1:0-2117 GCA_041606495.1 Nocardioidaceae bacterium | reverse complement strand
GTACCGTCATCTCGCTCGCCGCTGTCCTGCTCGGCGCGACCGCCCTCACGGTCCCGGCTGTCGACGCCGAGCCCACCTCCCACGCGCCGACGAAGAACGTCCGCCAGGTGATGTTCGTCGGCAACAACTGGGACGGCAGTGCGACGGTGATCGACGCGCACAGCTACCGCACGCTGCACACCGTGAACACCATCCCGGACAAGGACGAGCGGATGACCGAGATCGCCGCGAACCCGGACCGGCTGGCGTTCTTCCTCGCGATCCGGCAGGCGGTCGGGGAGGGGCACGACCAGTACACCGACGACATGTTCACCACCCACGACGGGACGCTGGTCGCGGTCAGCCGGCCGAGCTTCGCCGACGTGGTCGGCATCGACCTGGCCACGAACGAGATCCGCTGGCGGTTCCCGATGGAGGGCTACCGCGCCGACCACATGGGCGTCTCCCCGGACGGGCGGCGGCTGCTGGTCAGCGACTCGACCGCGAACAAGGTGCACGAGCTGAACCTCCGCACCGGCAAGAAGCTGCGCGAGTTCCCCAGCGGCGACACCCCGCACGAGAACAACTACACCGCCGACGGCGAGCGGATCTTCCACGCGAGCATCGGCCGGGTCTACACCCCCACCGACCGCGGCGAGCTCGGCATCGTCCGCGACACCAGCAAGGGCGAGCGGTACCTCCAGATCGTCGACAACGACCCCTTCGAGATCACCGACCGGTGGGACATCGGCAAGGAGCTGGCGCAGGCCGGCTACCCGGGCATGAGCTCGGCGGTCCGGCCGATGGCGGTCGCGCCCGACGAGCGGTGGGTCTACCTTCAGGTCTCCTTCCACCACGGGTTCGTCGAGTTCGACACGTTGAAGGGGAAGGTACGACGGGTCGCGCTGCTGCCGGACCGGACAGGCGGCACGCCGCGGGAGGAGTACGTGCTCGACTCCGCGCACCACGGCCTGGCGATGAACGAGGCCGGCACGAAGCTGTGCGCGGCCGGCACCATGTCCGACTACGCGGCGATCGTGTCCCGCGAGACGTTCCGGCACCGGATCGTGAACGTCGGCTCGAAGCCGTACTGGTCCACCAACGGCCCCGACGGTGACGAGTGCTGGGTCTCGGTCAGCGGCGAGGACAAGGTCGTGGTGATCGACTACCGGACCGCGAAGCCGCTGGCCACCGTGCAGGTCGGCGACCACCCGCAGCGGGTCCGGGAGGGGTACGTCGACCGCGACGTGCTCCGGTCCTGGCGGGAAGGCTGAGCGGGTCGTCGTACCTCGGCCCGGGGGGCGGTCGGGTCGCCACAACCGGTCACGTGCGCCGTTGTTGCGAGGCGGATCGCCCGAACCGCGCAACAACCGCTCACCTGCGCCGTACGAGCGAGCGACCGCGCACTCAGACGCCGAACACCGACTCCAGGTCCGGCCAGGCGTCGGCGCGGGCGTAGACGGGGACCTCGTCGAGGGGTACGGCGCGCTGCACCACCTGCTTGCCGGCGAGCCGCTCCCCGGTCCACACGTCGACCCAGTCGCCCTCCGGGAGGTACGTCGACCAGGTCGATGCGCCCGGCTCGAGGACCGGTGACACCAGGAGGGCGCGGCCGATCAGGAACTGGTGCGGGTAGTCCCACACGGCCGCGTCGTCGGCGTGGTCGAAGAACAGGCCACGCATCAGCGGCTCGCCCTCCGCCACCGCACGGGAGGCCTCGGCCGACAGGTAGGGGACCAGCGCGTCGCGCAGCTTGGCGTAGCGGCGGAACACCGGCACCACCCGGTCGTCGCCGGTGCGCTCCGCGACGTTCCAGGGGGTCCGGTCGCGCCACGGCGGGCGGTGGTGATGGAACTCGGAGTGGTACTGCATGATCGGCATGAAGCAGGACGCGGCGGTCGCTCGCAGGTACAGCTCGGGGTCCGGCACGTCGCCGGAGAAGCCGGCCAGGTCCCAGCCCCAGTAGAGGATTCCGGACGCGGAGGCGGTGATCCCGGCCGTCACCGACGAGCGGAACGCCGCCCAGGTCGAGTCCTCGTCGCCGGCCCAGAAGACACCATGTGCCTGCGAGCCGGTGAACCCGGCTCGGCTGAAGGTGACCGGTGCCTTGCCGCACGAACGCAGCAGGTCGCCGTAGG
>JBFIWG010000416.1:0-2152 GCA_041606495.1 Nocardioidaceae bacterium | reverse complement strand
CCACGGCCTCGAGGCTCATCGGCCCGACCCGTCCGCGGGATGGCTCGTCCGCACTCCGGTCACGCGACCGAGCATAGGGAGATTCAGTGCCAAGGAGCGCGTCATTCACGCGGATGTCGCCGGCGCATCGACCGTCGTTGCGGATCGAGCCGGGCCGGTGGGAGGAACTCGGGTTGTCGATCGATCGGGTTCATCCTCACCTCCCACGGGCTGGCATGGATCATCTGGTGGTGGGCCCGGCACAACAGGGTGAGGTTGTCGAGCGAGGTCGGTCCACCGTCCAGCCAGTGCTGCACATGGTGCGCGTCGCACATGATGGGCGGCCGCGAGCAGCCTGGAAACGTGCAGTGACCGTCCCGCGCCACGAGCGCCTTCCAGATCGCCGCGGTGACCAGCCTCTGCGTGCGTCCGACGTCGAGGATCTCGCTGGCCGATCCGAGCACCAGTGGGATCAGGTCCGCATCGCAGGCCATCCGTCGCACCGCAGAGGCGGAGAGGCTCTCGCCGGTGTCGAGCGTGGCCGAGCCACAGAGGTCCCGCAGGTCGGAGTAGCTCATGGTCAGGTTGATCCGCGGCGTGCTGCCGTGCTCGGACGGCAGGGTCTCGGTGCCAAGCAGTCGCCTGCAGCCCTCGACCAGCGCGTCCAGGAACCGCGCGCCGTGGTCCCGAGGATCGCGCCCGTCGTGAGCACAACCCGCCTCGACGCAGCCGCGGTCGGGTCCGCGCCCGCCGCAGGCACCGGGCGTGCTCGGCTCGGGGACGGCCAGAGGCAGGAGCGCTGCCTTGATAGCCGCGGCGTCCTCGACCGTGGTCCGACCTTTGATCCGGACCCCTCCGGCACCGTCGTCAGTGATGCTCAGGAAGCGGCCCAGATGGGCAGCCCGCTCCTCGCGCGCCAGCCGCCGCTCCTCACGCCGCTCATCGCCCTCCGGGTCCATCACTGCGACCAGGTGACGACCCGCTTTCGCAAGATCGGTGGCGTCGAGGGAACGGGCGTGCTCGAGCATCCACTCCTCTGCCTTGGACCTCAACGAGTTCTTGACCGGGAGCCGCTCCACCGTGTCGACGACCACCTGCGCCTGCGCCCGGGAGATCCGGCCGTTGGCCAGCTCCTCGGCGACCCGACCGCGGTCAGCGGCCACCGCCTTGGCCAGGCGGACCATCGCCGAGCCGGCTCCCTTGTGCCCACCGCTCACCGCGGTCAGGAAGTCCTTGGTGGAGGCCCAGCCCTCGGTGGCGGCCGCGTTGCTGGCCTCCATCTCGACGAGAACTGCGAGCTCGACCGCGTCCATGACCGACCGCAGCTTCTCGATCCCCGCCACCGTCGCGGTCAGGTCGTCAGGTCGCTTCGCCGCCCAGAGCACGTCGAGCAGCCCCAGCATCTCCGCGCGCGCCGACTCCACCACCGTGCCCGGGGCCGCGGGTGCGAAGGCTGTCGTCATGCCAACGAACCTAGAACCGACCACCGACAGAAATCGGTCCAAACCAGGACATCAGCTCATCGCGGGTCGGTAGACCTGCGCGTTGAACACGTAGTCGAGCTGGTCGTCCATCGGCTTGCCCTGACACGACCAAGCGGTGGCCCGGCCACAGAACGACCGGATGCTCGCGTTCGTGAGCGTCAGCGCAACATGCTTCACCTTCGACCGCGAGAAGGGGACGCTTCGCTGGCCGTTACCCGCGCTGTTGAGCTTGACCGGGATCCACCAGACCCGGCCGTCCTTGCGGTGCACGACGAGCGTGGCCTTGGACCCACGCTTGGCGGCCGGCAGGTCCAGCTTCACCCGGAGCCGCCATTCGCCACGGAGCGTCGAGCCGCGCTTGAACATCACGTGCGAGTTGGAGAGGTGGTTCATCTCCACGACGTGCGGCCTGATGGCACGTCGTGCGTTGTTGAACGTGAAGGACCGGGTGGCCGGCGCCTGCGGGTACAGCTTGCCCTCGTCGTACCACTTGTTTGCAATGCGGTTGGCAGCCCCGAAGCGCGCGAACACGGTGCGAAGGTCGACACCTCGGTCCAGCACGACCCGCTGGAGCCCCTTGAGCGAGTAGTAGTCCGGCGCTCCGGCACGGCGGTCGACCTTCTCCCAGATTTCCCGCACGACAGTGGGGTCCGTGTCCCCGCGCGAGCCGAAGTACTCGCTCAGGAACT
>JBFIWG010000415.1:0-2164 GCA_041606495.1 Nocardioidaceae bacterium | reverse complement strand
GCCGGTCGTCGTCAGCGCCCTTGCCCAGCAGGGCTATGACGCGGTCGTGGCCCTGGGGGTCGTCATCCGCGGCGGCACGCCGCACTTCGACTACGTCTGCTCCGCGGCCACCGACGGCCTCAACCGGGTGGCCCTCGACACCGGCGTCGCGGTCGGCTTCGGGCTGCTCACCTGCGACACCGAGCAGCAGGCGCTGGACCGTGCCGGACTCGAGGGATCCTCGGAGGACAAGGGCTACGAGGCCACCTCGGCGGCCCTGGTCACCGCGACCACCCTGCGTCGGATCCGCCGCGGCTACGAGCACTGACGGTCGCGGTCTCGGCCCGAACCTCGCGACACAGCCGGCCTCGGGCACGCCGTAGGCTAGATCCGGCCTCGGGCACGACCCGGTGGCACGACACTCACGGAAAGCACCTGGATGAAGACGTTCGACGAGCTCTGGGCAGAGCTCAGCGAGAAGGCACAGTCCCGCCCCGAGGGGTCCGGGACCGTGCAGGCCCTCGACGCAGGCGTGCACTCGATCGGCAAGAAGCTGGTCGAGGAGGCCGCCGAGTCGTGGATGGCCGCGGAGCATGAGGGCAAGGAGCGGGCGGCGGAGGAGATCAGCCAGCTGCTCTACCACGCCCAGGTGCTGATGCTGGCCAGCGGCATCGCCATCGAAGACGTCTACGCCCACCTCTGAGAGGCCATCCATGTCC
This sequence comes from Nocardioidaceae bacterium, assembly GCA_041606495.1. Lineage (GTDB taxonomy): Bacteria > Actinomycetota > Actinomycetes > Propionibacteriales > Nocardioidaceae > Nocardioides_C. The sequence goes on along the minus strand of JBFIWG010000415.1, from coordinate 1,466 downwards.
AAGCCACTGCTGAGAATTGCGATCCCCAACAAGGGCTCCCTGTCCCAGTCGGCCTCGGAGATCCTGCGTGAGGCCGGCTACCGCCAGCGCAGCGACTCCAAGGAGCTCACCCTCACCGACCCCGAGAACGACGTCGAGTTCTTCTACCTGCGTCCGCGCGACATCGCGCTGTACGTCGGCGAAGGCACCCTCGACCTCGGCATCACCGGCCGCGACCTCCTGCTCGACTCGGGCGCCAAGGCCGAGGAGGTGCTCAGCCTCGGCTTCGGACGGTCGCGCTTCCGCTTCGCCACCCGTCCCGGCACGGTCAGCTCGCTGGACGACCTCAACGGCAAGCGCATCGCCACGTCGTACGACGGTGTGGTCCGTCGCTACCTCGAGGAGCGTGGGGTCGACGCGACGGTCACCCGGCTCGACGGCGCGGTGGAGACCAGCATCCAGCTCGGGGTCGCCGACGTGATCGCCGACGTCGTGGAGACCGGCAGCACGCTGCGCCAGGCCGGCCTGGAGGTCGTGCTCGACACCATCCTCGACTCCGAGGCGGTGCTGGTCACCCGTGCGGGAGCCGCCTTGCCGGCCGGGTTCGAGATCTTCCAGCGGCGCCTCGAGGGCGTCCTGGTCGCCCGCTCCTACGTGATGATGGACTACGACATCCGCGTGGAGCGCGTGGAGGAGGCCGTTGCCCTCACGCCGGGGATCGAGAGCCCGACGGTGTCACCGTTGCATCGGGAGGGATGGGTGGCGGTCCGCTCGATGGTCCCTCGCGCCGGCGCCCAGAAGCTGATGGACGCGCTGTACGAGATCGGCGCCCGGGGGATCCTGGTGACGGACATCCATGCCTGCCGCCTCTGAACCCTTGGCCCTCCCGCACACGTTCCGCCCCCTCGGCGTACGCCTGGCCATCTACGCCTTCGGCGCGCTGCTGTACGGGGTGACGCTGGTGATCTGGTTCGCCTTCCCGCCGGAGGTTCGTGACCAGTTCACGATCTTCCAGCGTGCGACAGTGATCGCCTTCGGCCTGGCGGCGGGAGCTGCTGGGTACGCCCTCGCCCGTTCCCGTGTGGTCGCGCGCGCCGACGGCGTCACGATCGTCAACGGTTACAAGTCGCGCCGCTACGAGTGGAACGAGGTCCTCGCGATCCGGCTTCGGGCCGGCAGCCCGTGGGCCGAGGTCGACCTCGCGGACGGTACGTCGATCCCGGCGATGGGCATCCAGGGCTCCGACGGAGCACGGGCCGTCGCCCAGGTGCGGCAGATGCGCGCGCTGCTGGACCAGCAGAGCCGCACCGACCGCAACGACTAGCGCGCCGGGACCGGCCACGGTCGCAACGGGTCAGGGTGACCCGTTGCGGCACCTGTTCGCACGCGCCGGCAACCACAACGGCTCACAGTGACCTGTCGCGGCAGCACGGCAGGTCAGACGGCAGCCAGCGGGGCCGGCGCGTCCGGAGACCGGGGCCAGGTGC
>JBFIWG010000414.1:0-2242 GCA_041606495.1 Nocardioidaceae bacterium | reverse complement strand
CGACGACGTGGCGGCTCGACTGGAGGGCAAGTCCTCCCTGGGGCGGCTGGGACTGCTGACCCACTCGACCGCCGGCTTCATCGACCCAGGCTTCTCCGGTCACGTCACCCTGGAGCTGTCCAACGTGGCGACCCTGCCGATCAAGCTGTGGCCGGGGATGAAGATCGGGCAGCTCTGCTTCTTCAGGCTCTCCTCACCGTCGGAGCACCCGTATGGCTCCGAGAAGTACGGATCCCGCTACCAGGGCCAGCGTGGTCCGACTCCGTCGCGTTCTCACCTGAGCTTTCATCGCACCAAGATCTGACCAGCACCTCGAGGGCTCTCAACCGTCGATGCGGTCGGCCAGGTTGTGCAGTCGACCGGCCAGGGCGTGGCGGCCCGCTCTGCGCCTCCTTGGCAACGACGGAGTACGCCGCGTTGCGTCGACGCGCTCGGCGATCCGCTGTGCAGCTGCGCGGTCCAGCAGGTAGTTGTACTCGGACATGTCGGGTTCCTGTTCTCGTGAGGCGCTCGATCAGAGCTGCTCGAGGTGAATGTCGCCGCTGACGGTGGTGGCCCGCAGCTCGATGAACTCCTGCCCGTCCTCCGGCTGTCCCGCGCCCTCGAGGGTCGAGGTGACCTTGCCGCTGAGGCAGCTGACATCGGTCCATACCGGGATCCCCGCGGGAATCCCGACCCAGATGTCGCCGGACACTCCCTTTGCACGCAGGTCACCTTGGTGGAAGGTGCCGACGTGCAGGTCGCCCGAGGCGGTGGTCAGGCTCACGTCGCTCCGTGCCTCCTTGACCCGGATCTCTCCCGAGCCGGACTTCACCTCGGTGGCCGACTCGGTGACCCCGAGGTAGACGTCGCCGGAGCCAGTGGAGACCGAGGTCTTCCCAGCAGCCCGGTCGATGCGCACCTCGCCCGAGCCGCACTTGACCCGCAGGTCGCCGCGCGCCACCTCGATGGTCACGTCGCCAGAACCGGTGTCGATGAGCGCCTCGTCCATGAGCTCGCTGATCCGGACCTCGCCCGAGCCCGCCTTGACCCGCGCCTTGCCGTAGCGGCCGGTGGCGACTACGTCCGCGGAAGCCACCTTCGTCACGAGCTCGCTGTCGAGGGGGATGGTCGCGGTGACGGACAGGTCGTCGTGCCGGTTGAAGAAACCTGTGGCCTTCTTCGGCGCGATCACGACGATCTGAGCGCCGCGCTGCTCGACGGTGACGTCCTCGGCGTCCTGGCCGTCAACCTCGATCGTGGTCTCGGTGACCTCTTCGGCACGAACAGTGATGTCTCCGCCACCGATCTCGACGTACAACGAGATGGGGCCAGGTGTCTCGAAGCCCTTGTGCATGGTGCCCTCCAGGGTGTGCTCGCCTCCCGGACCGACGACGCCGGTTCGGTTGGATGCGGGTGATGGGTTTGCCGGGCGGGTCAGACCCAGCCGGTCATGCGCTTGTTCCTGCCGCCGGGTCCGCGTTGCGCACGGCCGCCGTGCTGCTCGAGGAAGGGGATGCTGGACAGGTCGATGTCGACGTTGATCGCGCTCTCTCGGGTGGCCGCCCGCACTGCGTTCACGATCCAGTTGTTCAGCGAATGGCCGCTCCTGCTCGCCAGCTCCTCTGCGCGGGTCTTCAGGGACTCCGGCAGTCGGAGCGTGATGCGCGCGACGGTGCCGTCGTCCTCGTCGTCCTCGGCGGCGGGAGTGCCCGGCGGCGAGGGTCGCGTGGGGGCAGCAGGTGGTGCGGGCACGGCCGGGATGTCGACCACGAACTGCGGCTCGCGACCCCTGAGGCGGACGTCGACCGAACCCGCAGGGAGCTCACTGGTGATCTCGGCCGCCGCCTGCGACAGCGCGTCCATCAGTGCCAGGCGCATGGCGGGATCCAACGCCAGGGCGAGTCGCTCCGCGGCGACCCTCGCCTCGGGTCCGCCGGCCTCTGCCGCTGCGGCGAGGTCGTGTCGAAGGCTGTCGACGTACGGCGTGATGTCCATGCGCACCACTCTGACATCAGAATGGTGTCACGTCAAGGTCTGTGTGACGTCACTTTGTTGGATGGTGATGTCAGTGGGTGTAGCCGGGGGTGTCGTGGGGTCTGAGTTGGGCCGCGTCGCAGGTGGCCCCTAATGCAGGTGTCCCTTGGGTGCCACAACGGGTCAGGTGTGCGGTTGTGGTGCGCGTTGGCGGGGTTGGAGTGCCACAACTGGTCAGGTGCGCGGTTGTGGTTCGGCAACGCGGGCTTGGGGTGCCACAACGGGT
>JBFIWG010000413.1:0-2263 GCA_041606495.1 Nocardioidaceae bacterium | reverse complement strand
CCGTGGTCGGTCTGGGTGGTGCTGCTCCTGGTCGCGCGCAACGTGATCCTGGTCTGGCTGTTCGTGCGCGCCGCGACCGAGGCCTGGCTCGCGGTCAGCGCGGCATCGAGCTCGACCGCCAGCCGCCGGGGCCGGAGGAGAGCGGCGAGCGCACCTTCCGGTGGGGCGATGCCCACTCCGACCTCCGAGCGGGCGGAGCCTCCGCGCTAGGTGCCGACGCCAGCCCCTGGAGCACCGCGACGAGGGCGGCGACCTCCTCCTCGGTGGCGTCGCCCTTGATCACGAACATGCTGGGCCCGGCACTCACAGCGGGATGTTCCCGTGCTTCTTCGGCGGGAGGGTCTCCCGCTTGGAGCGCAGCAGCCGCAGCGACCGGACGATCTCGATCCGGGTCTCGTGCGGCTGGATCACCGCATCGACGTACCCCCGCTCGGCCGCGAGGTAGGGGTTGGCCAGGTGGTCTTCGTACTCGGTGATGAGCTCGGCGCGACGTGCTTCGGGGTCGGCGGCGTCCTTGAGCTCGTTGCGGTACAGGATGTTCACCGCGCCCTGGGCGCCCATCACCGCGATCTGCGCCGTCGGCCAGGCAAGGTTCATGTCCGCGCCGAGGTGCTTGGACCCCATGACGTCGTACGCCCCGCCGTAGGCCTTGCGCGTGATGATCGTGACCAGCGGGACCGTGGCCTCGGCGTAGGCGTAGATCAGCTTCGCGCCGCGGCGGATGATGCCGTTCCACTCCTGGTCGGTGCCGGGCAGGAAGCCGGGCACGTCGACGAAGGTGAGCACCGGGATGTTGAACGCGTCGCAGGTCCGCACGAAGCGGGCCGCCTTCTCGGAGGCGTCGATGTCGAGCGTGCCGGCGAACTGCATCGGCTGGTTGGCCACCACGCCGACGGGTCGGCCCTCGACGCGGCCGAAGCCGATCACCATGTTCGGCGCGAACATCGACTGGACCTCGAGGAACTCCTCGTCGTCGAGGACCGACTCGATGACCGTGTGCATGTTGTAGGGCTGGTTCGGCGAGTCCGGGATCAGCGTGTCGAGCGCCCGGTCGGTCTCACTGACCTCGAGGTCGGCCGGCTCGTCGTACGACGGGGGCTCGTCGAGGTTGTTCTGGGGCAGGAAGGAGATCAGCGCCTTGACGTACTCGATCGCGTCGGACTCGTCGTGGGCCATGTAGTGCGCGTTTCCGGACTTGGTGTTGTGCGCACGGGCACCGCCGAGGTCCTCCATCGACACGTCCTCGCCGGTGACCGTCTTGATCACGTCGGGGCCGGTGATGAACATGTGCGAGGTCTGGTCGACCATCACGGTGAAGTCGGTGACCGCGGGGGAGTACACCGCGCCGCCGGCGCAGGGGCCCATGATCAGGGAGATCTGCGGGATCACACCCGAGGCGTGCACGTTGCGGCGGAAGATCTCGCCGTACAGCCCCAGCGACACCACACCCTCCTGGATGCGGGCGCCGCCGGAGTCGTTGATGCCGATGACGGGGCAGCCGGTCTTCATCGCCAGGTCCATCACCTTGACGATCTTCTCGCCGAACACCTGCCCGAGGCTGCCGCCGAAGACGGTGAAGTCCTGTGCGAAGACACAGACCTGTCGGCCGTCGATGGTGCCGTAGCCGGTCACCACACCGTCGCCGTACGGGCGGTTCTTCTCCATCCCGAACGCCGTCGACCGGTGCCGCGCGAGCTCGTCGAGCTCGACGAACGATCCCTCGTCGAGCAGCTCGAGCACCCGCTCCCGCGCGGTCTTCTTGCCTTTGGCGTGCTGCTTCTCGATCGCTCGCTCCGAGCCGGCGTGCACCGCCTCGTCGAGCCGACGGTCGAGGTCTGCGACCTTGCCCGCGGTCGTGTGGATGTCGATCTCACTGCTGATCTCGGTGCCTTCGCCCGGCTGGGTCATGGCTGCTTCGCTCACGCGTGGTTCGCCTCCTCGATACGCCTTGCGTCAAGGTAGTGCATGTGACCTATGACGATCTCCGCCGCCCGCCTCTGGACCGTGTGGCCTTGTCCACAGCGCTGACTCGCCCCGGGTCCCTGTGGCGCGAGGTGGAAATCGTCGAGGAGTCGCCGTCGACCAACGCGGCCCTCGCGGCCCGGGCACGCGCGGGCGAGGCCGGGGGGCTGGTCCTGGTCACCGAGCACCAGACCGCGGGTCGCGGTCGGCTCGACCGGGTCTGGGTCACCCCGCCGCAGGCCGCGCTGACCTTCTCCTTCCTGCTCACCCCCGATCGCGTCCCCACGCAGCGCTGGCCGTG
>JBFIWG010000412.1:0-2351 GCA_041606495.1 Nocardioidaceae bacterium | reverse complement strand
CTGAAGGAGCAGTCGGAGGCGCCACTCTCCGTAGGAGCCATCGGCGACGGTCTCGTAGCCATCGATGGTGACCGCCAGCTCCGGTACCGCCCGCATCGGCTCGTTCACGGCATACCGCTCCGGGTGGAGCACCTGTTCCATGGTGACCGGAGGCGCGTCGTATGCCTGATCGAGGGCGGCGTAGCCGCCCGCGGCCACGATCCCGTCAACAAACGCGACCCCGACCTCACCCGGAAGGGCCAACTGGGCGCGCACCACATCCGGGAGCCGGAGAAGGGCCTCCGGCTCGCTCTCGGCCGCTTGCAGCGCGGCGCCAACCTGATCGTCTTCGCTGAGGCTCTGCAGATAGCGGAGCTGAACTGCGAGCGCATCTCCCTCGACCAGCGTGCGGAATGCGTCGGTGGCGTCCTCACCGCCCGCCTTCTCGAGAGCGGCGAGCCGATCGAACACGTCGTGATACTGATCGAGCAGCGACCACGCAAGAGCGCGCACGACGATGCTCTCCTCGAGCGGCGTCAGCTCGGCCCTGGTGCCTTCGACCACGACCTGCGAGCCGTCTCCGTCGTAGAAGGCGACGGCCCCGTCCGCGCTGTACAGCTGGCGCAACGACCGCGCCAGGGACGGGGGGGCGTCGTACTGGCCGAGCAACCGATAGACCGACTCCTCGCGGCGCAGCCGATCGTCCCTCAGCAGCGCCGCGGTCGAGGCGCGCAAACGCGCCGCGAAGTCGTCGGCGGCCACAATCGCCACGGACGGCAGCTGGATGTACGACAGGCCCCGCATCGACTGAGTCGCCGTCACCAGTTCCCCCACGAGGGCCGTGAGCTGCTGATGGACGGCAGGATCGACACCAGGGGCCACCGTGGTGCTGATCGAGACGATCTCGATCGGAGCAAACGTCGTGGTGGTCGTCAGGTCGATCGTCGTCGTAGGGTCGTCCGCTTGGTTCGTGCAGGCAGCGACGAAGACGGCTAGCGCCACCACACCGGTCCCGATGGCAATCCCGCGGCGCTCCCTCACGAGACCCATCAGCCCGGCACCTGCCGCACCAGAACATATCGGTCTCGTGGAAAGGCCACCACGGCGAGACGCCGCATGTCTTCCGTGGTCGTCTCTTCGATGTAGCGGGTGGCGTCCACGATCTCCTTGAGCGACTCATCAGCCCGCGCCGCACGAAACAGCATCTGGTCCACCCACCACTCGTTGGAAACCAGCTCGTATTGGAGGGTGAGCTGCTCTTGGGCCGTTTCCAGCTCTGCCTTCGTCGGGCCGTCCGCGGCGAGCTCCGCCAGCGTCCCCAGGCTCTCCGCGACAATCTCATCCAACCGATCGGGATCCCCGCTCACCTGCAGGTAGGTCTCGATCAAGAGGTCCGGCTCGTCGGTAGCGCCTATCGACAATACAGGCGAATAGGTAGCCGCCAGGGCCTCGCGGATTCGATCCCGCAGCTTCACCTCCGCGATGAGTTCGAGTAGCTCGATCTGAACATCGGCGCGGGCATCACCCTCGAAGTCACTAGTGAAGAGGAAAGTGACAAACCCCTGCTCGGACTCGCCCACTGCAATCGTGCTGTCGATGACCGACGGTGGTGCTGGTTGCTGATAGTCGACCCAGCCGTCGGCGCGGTCGGTACCGGGCAGTGTGCCGAGGTACACGTCGGCCAGGTTGCGGATCGTGGCTGCGGAGAAATCGCCCGCAAAGCCGAAGATGAAGTCGCCAACGTCTCCGAAACGATCCGCGAATGCTGCGGCGGCCGCATCCAAGTCGTAGGCATCCAGCTCATCCTGCGGAACGACCACCCGGTAACGGGGCTCGCCTCCCCAGCGCTGCTCGATCAGCTCCAGCGCAGTCGCCAGGCCCGGGAACTGCTCGGGCGACTCCGCGAACGGCCGATACTCTCCGATCACGGTGCGGGCGGCGGCAGCATCGAGACGCGGCGCCACCACCATGAGATGGATGAGCTGCATCAGCGACTCCAGATCCTCTGTGGCGGCGCCTCCGAAAAAACCTTCCCGGGTCACGTCGATGTAGGGCTGCAGGAAGACGAACTTGTCCGCAAGGAACGTGGCCAGAGCCACCGAATCGAACCCGCCGGCGCCGGACCGGCCGACGATCTCAGCCGCCAGGAAAGCGGCGGCCACGTCCTCGTCGGCGACCCGCGACAACCCTCCCGTAGAGGTAGCGCCCATCACCACCTCGTTGACCGAGATGTCGGTTGCCACATATTGCACGCGAACTCCGTTGGCGTAGGTGAGCTCGGTGACACCCAGGGGAAGGTCATTGACGGTAATCGGCTCCACCGGGTCAGGGGGGGCCAACAGCGTGGCCCCAATCGGGGCCGCCGCCGGTCG
>JBFIWG010000411.1:0-2368 GCA_041606495.1 Nocardioidaceae bacterium | reverse complement strand
CTGGGCCGGTTGCCGCGGCCACCAGCAGGCCGACCACGACGGCCGGCAGTGCGTTGCCCAACCAGGTGAGTGCGCCGCTGCGCCGGCCGGTCGCCGCGACGACGAGTGCCACCACCAGGGCAGCCGCAGTGACGGCGACGGCCGGGGCGACAGTCAGGACGAGGCCATGAGCCACCCGGGCCAGCAGGTCCCGTCCCAGGTGGTCGGTGCCCAACGGGTACGCCGGTGAGGGACCCTCGAACCTGTCCTCCAACGACACCGCGAGCGGGTCCCGAGCAAGCCCGGCCACCGTCGTCACCACCAGGAGTACGACGGCCATCACCCCGACGCGCGCATCCGGGCGACTGACGCCCCGGTACCGCGCTACGCCCACGCTCCCCGCACCCACCAGCGACCGTCGCGACCACTGCCCCAGCGCGCCGGCGGCCAGGCCCCCGAGCACGATCAGCACCAGGGCTCCCCGCATCAGCGGCAGGTCACCGCTCAGCACGGCGCCCAGGCCGACCCGTCCCAACCCGGGGATGCCGAACACGTTCTCCACCACGACCGTGCCGCCGAGCAGACCACCCAGCGCGAGCCCGACCAGCGGACCGGCGACCGCGAGCCCGCGACGGAGGGCGGCCCGGACCACCGGCCCGGAGCTGTGCCCCGCCGCGGCCCAGGTGCGCACCCACGGCTCGCGCAGCGCATCTCCCGCCGCGGACTGCATCACCACCGCCAGCACGCCGCCGAGCGGCACACCCACGGCGGCCGCGGGAAGGACGAGGTCACCCGGCCCGCTCCAGCCCGAGGTGTGCGGCCAGGACGGACCCAGCGCCGCCAGCCACACGAAGCCCGCTGCCAGGAGGAACTCCGGCACGACCCCGAGAAGATGGGCGGCACGCTGCCCCAGGCCGTGTTCGGTGTCCCGCCCCGACGACCGTCCACCACAGGCGCGAAACGGATGTCGCAGCGTCGGCAGCGTGAGCAGGACCGCGGTCAGCGTGGCAACCACAGCGGCGGCCGCAGCCAGGGTGCCGCTCACCCCCAAGGCATGCAGGACCGAGGGACCGACCGGCTCCCGGCCGACCCAGGACTCGCCCAGGTCGCCGGTGAGCAGTCCGACCACGCCGCTCCAGGCCGCTTCGGCCGGGCCGTCCGGCAGCGAGAGCTCCTGCCGGATCGACTCCAGCGCGGCCGGGTCCGGGTTGCGCTCGACCGAGCGTGCCCGCAGCACCGCCAGGGCGGGGTCCCTTCCGGCGGCGTAGGGCAGGACGCTCACCGCGGCCGTGACCAGCAGCGGAAGGGACGCGAGTCCGGCCACCTTCACCGCGACCGCGGATCGGCTCACCGAAGCTCGGTCTCCGCGGTGATGAAGCGCCGCTCGAACGGGTCCTCCGCGATACCGGTCACGTCCTCGTGCACGGCGTACCGAGCACGCTCGTGCACGACCGGCACCACGCTTCCCGAGGCGAGGACCGCGCGCTCTGTGCGCAGGGAGGCCTCACGTCGTGCTGCCAGGCCGGTCTCGCCGGACAGGTCGCGCAACGTCCGCTCCACCGCTGGCTCGCACAGCTGCGCGAGGTTGTAGCTGCCGCGGCACGAGAAGTCGCTGAGCAGGTAGTCGACCGGCTCACCGGTGTCGACGAGGTAGGAGCGGCTGCCCACGACGATGTCGAACCGACCGGCCAGCAGGTCGGCCTCGAGGCTGCTGTAGGCACGGACCGTCTGCTCGACCTCGACCCCCTGGTCACGCAACGCTGCCGCGATCGCATCCGCGACCTGGGGCAGCTCGGCCCGCTCCGGGTAGGTGGCGATCCGGACCGTCTCGGTCAGTGGCTCCGCAGTCGGCGCGGCTGGCACCGGCGGTCGTGCTTCTGCCCAGGGGCTGGCCGGTCCGAAGATGCCGTAAGCCGCATCCGCACGACCCTCGAACAGCGTGCTCGCCAGCAGCTCCTGGTCGACCGCCTCGGCCACCGTGGCGCGCTCCCCGGCCGTGTCCAGGGCGGAACGCTCGCCGTTGAGGTAGACCAGCACGCTCCTGGGAAGGGGGACCTCGATCAGATCGTCGCCGACCGCGCCCAGGTCGGAGATCGGCACGGTGTGGCTCACATGCACCTCACCGGCGTTGAACGCCGCGGTGCGCGACGACGCCTCGGGAAGGTAGCGAACCTCGAGGCCGGCGAGCCGCGGTTCACCGGCCCAGTAGTCCTGGTGAGCTGTGAGGCTGGCGCCCTGGACCCCGTCGGTCTCGGTCAGCTCGAACGGGCCCGTGCCCGCTCCTCGCGGGTCCACCTGGCCGTCGAACGCAGCCGACGCCAGGATCGGCAGGTTGGGCGAGGAGAGCCGCTGGGGCAGAGCAGTGTCGGCGACGCTCGTGCGGATTCGG
>JBFIWG010000410.1:0-2382 GCA_041606495.1 Nocardioidaceae bacterium | reverse complement strand
CCTCGCCGGTGCCGCGGTCGACGTCCACGACGCAGATGTAGGCACCGAAGGAGAAAGTCAGGTTCGGCGGGTCGTAGACCACAGACGCGTCGAGGTGACCCTCGACGCCCTCAGGCAGCTCCAGTGTGCCGTGCGAGAGCATGGCGACGTCCTGGATCGTCTTGCCCTGGCTCGGGTCGCCCTTGACGTACCAGCGGCCGGGCTCCCACTCGAGGTCGTCCGGGCTGCACTCCAGCGCCGCCGCGGTGATGATCCGGGCCTTGTCCCGGATCCGTTGCGACACGATGGCCGCAGCGGCTCCGGAGACCGGTGTGGACCGGGAACCGTAGGTGCCCAGGCCGAACGGAGTGTTGCTGGTGTCGCCGTGGATCACGTCGACGTCCTCGGGCGGGAGTCCCAGCTCGTGCGCCACGATCTGCGCGAACGTGGTCTCGTGGCCCTGCCCCTGGGTCTGGACCGAGAGTCGGAGCTGCGCCTTGCCGGTCGGATGCACCCGCAGCTCACAACCATCGGCCATGCCCAGGCCCAGGATGTCCATGTGCTTGCGTGGACCTGCGCCCACGCCCTCGGTGAAGAAGCTGATACCGATCCCCATCAGCTCGCCACGTTCGCGCTTCTCGGCCTGCTCGCGGCGCAGGTCGTCGTACCCGGCCATCTCCATCGCCTTCCGCAGCGTGCGCGGGTAGTCGCCGGAGTCGTACTCCCAGCCGGTCATCGTGGTGTACGGGAACTGCTCAGGCTTGAGCAGGTTCCGCAGCCGCAGCTCCGCGGGATCCAGGCCGAGCTCGTCCGCGAGCACGTCGACCATGCGCTCGACCAGGTAGACCGCCTCGGTGATCCGGAACGAGCAGGCGTAGGCCACTCCGCCGGGAGCCTTGTTCGTGTACACGCCGGAGACCTTGCAGTGCGCGGCCTCGAGGTCGTAGCTGCCGGTGAAGATGTGGAAGAAGCCGGCCGGGAACTTCGTGGGCTGTGCGGTGCCGTTGAAGGCGCCGTGGTCGGCGAGCACGTCCACCCGTAGCCCGGTGATCTTGCCGTCCCGGGTCGCGGCGATCTCACCCTTCATGTGGTAGTCGCGGGCGAAGGAGGTCGACATCAGGTTCTCGCTGCGGTCCTCGACCCACTTGACCGGCTTCCCGGTCACGATCGAGCCGACGACGGCGAGCACGTAGCCGGGGTAGATCCCGACCTTGTTGCCGAACCCACCGCCGATGTCGGGGGAAACGATCTGGATGTTGTGCTCGGGGATCCCGGCGACCAGGGCGTAGATGGTCCGGTGCGCGTGCGGTGCCTGGTTCGTCGACCAGACTGTGAGCTTGCCGGTCACCTTGTCCATGCTCGCGATCGTCCCGCACGTCTCCATGGGGGCGGGGTGTGAGCGCGGGTAGAGCATGTCCTGGCTGACCACCACGTCGGCCTTCGCGAACACCTCGTCGGTCCGGGCCTTGTCCCCGGCCTCCCAGTCGAAGATGTGGTTGTCGGTCCGACCCTCGACGTCGTCGCGGATCACGGGGGCGTCAGGGTCCATTGCCTTGCGCGCGTCCACGACGGGAGGCAGCACGTCGTACTCCACGTCGATCAGCTCGAGGGCGTCGCGGGCGCTGTAGGCGTCCTCGGCGATCACCATCGCGACCTCCTGGCCCTGGAAGCGCACCTTGTCGGTGGCCAGGACCGCCTGCACGTCGGCGCTCAGCGTGGGCATCCACGCCAGGTTGAGCTGCTCGAGAAGGGCACCGGTGATGACCGCCTTGACCTTGGGGTGCGCCTCAGCCTCGGAGGGGTCGATGGACATGATCTTGGCGTGCGCGACCGGGCTGCGCAGGATTGCGGCGTGCAGCATCCCCGGCATGGTCAGGTCGTCGAGGTAGTGGCCCTGCCCGCGGAGGAACCTTGCGTCCTCCTTGCGCAGCATCCGACCGAACCCCATCGGGTTGCCGGCCGGGCTGGTGGGGGGTTGGGGAGCCGTCGTGGTCATGCCTGGACCTCCTGCTCCGACGTCTCGGGCGCCGCCTGCGCAGCGGTCTGGTGCTCGGCCGCCCAGCGGACGGCGCGAACGATGTTCTCGTAGCCGGTGCAACGACACAGCTGCCCGGAGATGGCCTCCCGGATGGTGTCCTCGTCGGGGTCGGCGTCGTGGTCGAGCAGCCAGCGGGCGGTCATCATCATCCCCGGGGTGCAGAAGCCGCACTGCAGGCCGTGGTGCTCCTTGAAGCTGGCCTGGATGGGGTGGAGCTGGCCGTTCTGCTTCAGCCCCTCCACCGTGGTGAGCGCGTGGCCGTTCGCCTGCACGGCGAACCTCGTGCACGACATCATCGGCGTGCCGTCGACGAGCACGGTGCAGGCGCCGCAGCTCGTGGTGTCGCACCCGATGTGGGTGCCGGT
>JBFIWG010000409.1:0-2416 GCA_041606495.1 Nocardioidaceae bacterium | reverse complement strand
CATCGCCTCGTACGGGCTCGACAAGCTCTCCATCACGATGCGCAACAAAGGCACCGGGCAGGCGTTTGGGCCCCAAACGACCCTGGCGGCCACGCGATCGCTGACGGGCGTGCCGCTCGAGGGTTATCTGCTGACGGGCTTTCCGGGCTTCCGGGACCTCGTCGACGGGTTCGGTGGCTTCGTTGGCGACCTGTTCTATGCGATCCCCACGGTCGGCGGCCCCGGCTCAGTGGCGCTGGACGGCGCGGACGCGCTACGCACCGCCCGGGAGCGGCAGACGCTGCCGAGCGGGGACGTCGACCGCCAGCTCAACGGCGGCGATCTCATCGAGGGCGCGCTGGCGAAGGCCAAGCCGATGGGCGTGCGGATGGTGCCGACCCTGCTCGACCTGCTCGACGACTTCGTCGTGACCGACCTGACGGCCGAGCAGCTCCTGACGCTCGGCGCGGCGGCGTTCCAGGTGGGTGCGACGGAGAACGTCGTCGTCGAAGGCGTGGCGACCAGCAAGGTGATCAGGGGTGCGGGCACCTTCGGCTTCGAGATGACCGCGTTGAATCTGACGACGTTCCCCGACCTGGCCGACGGCATGCTCGACCCGGGCAGGTGCACCGTGACGGCGAACCCCGCCTCGAACGTGGCCTGTTGGAAGCGGCCGTGACCGGCCGGTAGGCGCGGCTACTGGTCGGACGGGATCCACACGACGATCTGCAGGCTCGCCTGCGACGACGCCCCGTGACTGTCGGTGGCCACCGCGGTGATCACCGGCTGGCTGGCGTCGCCGAAGGGGCGCAGCCGTGCGGTGATGCTCGTACCGGTGCCGAGGAACCCCTCCGTGTCGGAGTACCACTCGACGGTGACCGCGTCGCCGTCGGGATCGGCGACCGAGGCGCTGAGGGGCACCGTGGCGTAGAAGCCGCCGCTCGCAGCATCGTAAGTCGCCTCGTAGCGGTTGCCCGACGATGGGTTGGCGATGCTCACCGACGGCGGCGAGCCGGTCGACGTTGGGGCCGCCGTGGTCTCAGGGGCGCTCGCCGAACCCCTGTCCTCCTCGGCGCTCTCGTTCGGGCTCGTGGTGGGCGCAGGGCGCACCGTCGTCGCGGCCGGGCGGGTCGTGGTAGGGGCAAGGCGGGTCGTGGTAGGGGCAAGGCGGGTCGCGGTGGGAGCCGGGCCGGTCGCGGTGGAGGTCACCGCCGCAGTAGTGGTGGTCGACGTGGTCTCCAGAGGCGCTGCGGCCCTCGAGGTTGGCGGGCTCGTCACAGCCCCGTCGGTCGAGCACGCGGCGGCCGCCGCAGCCACGATGAGCAGTCCAGATAGCAGGCGCATGAGGCATTCTCCCACAGCTCCGGACTCTCTACACCGGGGTCGGTGATCGACGGCTGGCGGCTGAGTACTGTCCGCCCATGGGATCGGCGGATGCACCAGTCACGTCTGGGCTCCTCCTCGGGTCGGAGCATCCGGTGCTCGGCACCGTCGCTGTGGATCACCCTGCCGAGTCAGTCGGCATCGCCTTGTCGGCCGGACGGTTCCCCAAGAAGGAGCCGGCGTTCGAGCCCAACGAGGACGCGGTCATGGCCGCAGCCGGTCCGGGCGGGTCCTTGCTCGCGGTGGCAGATGGCCACTTCGGCGCAACCGCAGCAGCAGCCGCCATCGCCAGCCTTCATGGTGCCGCCGCCAACCTCGTCGGCCGGCACCGGCCGGCTGGTGAACTCGTTGTCACGGCATACGAGATCGCGGTCGAGGGTCTGCGGGCCGCCCTGGCCCGAGGGCCAGCCACTGGCGCCAGGACGGCGCTGACCATCGCGGCTGTTGCCGACATGACAGTCGCAGCCGTCACTGCAGGCGACACCGCGGCAGTCCGGCTGAGAGGTCGCCGACACCGGCTCCTGAGCGGTGTAGCGCCGTTTCTCGACAGGGAAGCTCCGATGCGCCCGGCCGCCGTGGTCGAGGCCAGGCTTCAGCCGGATGACCGCCTCGTGCTGCTGAGCGACGGGGTCTACGGCTACCTGGGACGGGCCTGGAGGCGGCGCGTGACGGCGATTGCAGGTCATGGTGATGCCCCCGTCGCAGCACGTGGGCTGGTGGAACGAGCGTGCGCAGCCGGTGCTGGCGACCACCTCTCCACCGCCGTACTCGTTCTCAAGTCACTGTAGGCTGTGTAGCGTGACCACGAGGTCTCGGAGGCACTTGCGGGTCGCTGTTCGCGCGGCGGCGATCACTATGCTGATCCTCGTCAGCTTCTTCTCGTGGAGGGCGTTCCAGGCATGGAATGCCTGGCGATCAATAGAACGCGTCGAGTTTGACCTCGGTTCGAGCCGTGCATTCTTGGAGTCTCGAGGCGCAGAAGACTTGATGACCGAGGAGCCTCCGCTCGCTCTGCCTGACGTCGACCAGGATATGTCGATCGCCAGCGCCGCGT
>JBFIWG010000408.1:0-2449 GCA_041606495.1 Nocardioidaceae bacterium | reverse complement strand
GACGGCCACGAACACCGTGAACAAGCCGCGCCGCAGCTCGGCCTCGGGCAGCAGAACGATCCGGGCGAGCGGCACGCTGACGCTGACGCGCACGCTGCTCAGGCCGCGCTCGAGCGCTTGCGCCTCGCCGACGCCCACCCGCACCCCGAGCGGGTTGTGCGACAGGCCGTGCAGCAGCGCGGAGACCACCCGGTCCTCGCCCGGGATGCTCGCCGCCAGGCAGTTGAGGAACGTCGTCTTGCCGGCCTGAGTGCCACCGGCGACCACGACGTTGAGGCCTGCCCGCACGGAGGCGTCGAGGAACCGCGCGGCCTCCGCCGTGAGACTTCCGAGCTCGACCAGGTCGAGCAGCCGTGCCGCCCGCACCACGAACTTCCGGATGTTGACGGCGCTGAAGCCGCGGGAGATCCCCTCCAGGACAACGTGCAACCGGTGCCCGCTCGGCAGCATCGCGTCGACGAACGGCTGCGACAGGTCCACCCGACGGCCGCTCGACTTGAGCATCCGCTCCACAAGCTCATCGACCTGGGGACGGGTGAGGATCGTCGAGGTGAGCTCGTGCCGTCCGTTGCGAGCGACGAAGACCCTGCTGGGGTCGTTGATCCAGATCTCCTCGACGCCCGGATCGTCGAGGTACCGCTGGAGGGCGCCGAACCCGGACACCCGCGCCACGAGCTCCTCCACGACGGGTGCCGCGTCGCCGACCGGAGCGACCGCACCGGTCAGGCTGCGCTGGTCATGCTCGGCGACTAGCCCCTCTGCGATCTTCCGCACGAGGTGAGCGTCGCGCTGGGGGTCGATGCCGTCGCGACGTACGACCTCGCGGAGCTGGACGTCGAGCAGGTCGACCGGTTGGCCGTGGGTGCCGGCGTACGTCAGGCTCATGGGTCCCCGTTCCCGTTTAATCCTGAAAGTCCGATTCGGAGTCTTGCCCATTCCGAGCTGTTTCGGGAAGACCCGATTGCTGCGCTTGTGGACGACCGGACGTGACCGGGCGCACGTCAGGACGCGGGTTTGAAGTGACGACCTGGGTGGGTATGACCGGTTTCGGTTGTGCGAATGTCGCGTCGCGGGTCCCCTCGTCTCTCGGGCATGGGTGGGGCCCGCGACGTGTCGCAGCTGGTCTGGTCCGATTAGTTGAAACCGACCAAATCATCCTTTTACCTGCGTACGGTTGACTCATCCGGAATGTCGGAATCGCCGGGCGGCAGGGGGCGCCCCCGGGAGCGAGGGGTGGGCTCGACCATGACGTACGACGAACGCGCGCGACTGCAGTCGTTGCAGGATCTGCAGGTCCTCGACACCGACGAGGAGGAGCGCTTCGACCGCGTCGTCCGGCTCGCCCAGGGGCTCTTCGACGTCCCCATGGTCGCGGTCTCGCTCATCGACACCGACCGGCAGTGGTTCAAGTCCCGGGTCGGGCTCGACGTGCGGGAGACCCCGCGCTCGGCGGCGTTCTGCGACCACACCATCCGCAAGGCCGGTCCCATGGTCGTCACCGACGCAACCGACGACGACCGGTTCCGGCAGAACCCGTTGGTCACCGGCGACCCGAACATCCGGTTCTACGCCGGGCACCCGATCCAGTCCCCCGGTGGACACCCGGTCGGCACCCTGTGCCTGATCGACACCGAGCCCCGGCACATGACCGCCGAGCAGCTCGACCTCCTGGAAGACCTGGCCGGCTGGGTCGAGCAGGAGCTGGCGCTCGACGAGGAGCTGCTCCGCGCCCGGGAGGTGCAGAGCGCGCTGATGCCAAGGCGCACAGCGGACGTAGCCGGCTACGACATTGCCGGCCTGTGCGTGCCCGCACGCGACCTGGGCGGCGACTTCTTCGACTGGTACTTCCTCGACGGCGGGTTCCAGGTGGTGCTCGCCGACGTGATGGGCAAGGGCATCCCGGCCGCCATCATCGCCGCGTCGGTGCGAGCAGTGGTGCGGGGCGCCTCCCAGTTCAACGACCTGGAGACGGCGGTGAACAAGGCGGCGCAGGCCCTCGAGATGGACCTCACCGACACCGACACCTTCGTCACCCTCTTCGCCGGTCGGCTCGAGCCAGAGTCCGGAGAGCTCACCTACGCCGACGCCGGTCATGGCCTGACCGCGGTCATCGACCCACAGGGACAGGCTCGGTGGCTGGACTCCGAGGGACTGCCGCTGGGCGTCCTGAGCGGCGACAAGTGGGTCGCCGACCGCGTGGTGCTGGAACCCGGAGACACCCTGGTCTCGGTCAGCGACGGGCTGCTCGACCTGTTCGAGAGCCGCGAGGCGGGACTCGCCGCTGCCATCGAGGTCACCGTCGAGGCCTCGACCGCGCAGGAGATCGTGGAGCGGGTGAGCGAATTCGCGGCCGGACGTAGCACCCACGACGACGCCACCATCGTGGTCCTGAGACGGGCCGCCGTCTGATGAGGTCGCTGCTGATCCGGCTGCTCGTCGTACTCACCCT
>JBFIWG010000407.1:0-2457 GCA_041606495.1 Nocardioidaceae bacterium | reverse complement strand
CGGTGGACAACCTGGCGTCCGCCGTACGTGCGGGCCTGTCGCTGCCCGAGGCGTTGGCGCAGCTCGGGCAGCGCGGGCCCGAGCCGCTCCGGGAAACCTTCACGCTGTTCGCCGTCGACTATGAGGCGACGGGCCGGTTCAGCGACGCGCTCGACCGGCTCAAGGACCGTCTGGCCGACCCCGTCGGTGACCGGGTGGTCGAGGGGCTGCGGGTCGCGCGTGAGGTCGGCGGCGGCGAGCTGGGTCGCCTGCTGCGAAGCCTTTCGGGCTTCCTGCGCGACGACGCCAGAATCCGCTCCGAGCTGGAGTCCCGCCAGGCGTGGGCGGTCAACGGGGCGAGGCTCGCGGTCGCGGCGCCATGGCTGGTCCTGCTGATGCTCAGCTTCCAACGTGAGGTGATCACGCGCTACGCATCGCCAGCCGGGGTGGTCGTGCTCGGAATCGGTGCGGCCTGCTGCCTGGTGGCTTACCGCATGATGGTGCGCATAGGGCGTCTGCCTGTCGAGCGGCGGCTGCTCTCGTGACGCCGGCGCTGTGGGGGGCATTGCTCGGTGCCACGGCCGGGCTGGGTCTGGTGCTCGTCACGAGCCGCGTCCTCGAGCTTCGCCGGCCCCAGCTGGCCCGGCGGGTGTTGCCCTACGTCCGCGACCTGCCACAGCTGTCCGGCCGCAACGACCTGCAGGTTCGCGCTCCTCGGTCCGCGCTCGTCGCAATCGCAGGGCCGCTGCTCTCTCGCGTTGCTGATGCCGTCGAGCGCGTCCTCGGCGGGAGTGCCTCGGTACGCCGCCGGTTGGAGCGCGCCAACCTGCCGTTGACGGTGCACGACTTCCGTGTCGAGCAGGCGCTTTGGGGGCTTGGGGCGTTCTCAGTCGCTGCAGTCGGCGCACTGGTGATCGCGCTCCGGTCGCCCGGTCGGGCCGTGCCGTTGCTCGTGCTCTGCCTCGTCGCGTTCGTGCTCGGCGTCCTGCTCCGCGAGAACCGGCTCACCGCGCAGGTGCGATCCCGGGAGAGGCAGATGCTCGTGGAGTTCCCGACTGTCGCCGAGCTCCTGGCTCTCGCCGTCGCCGCTGGCGAGGGCCCGGTCTCAGCGCTGGACCGTGTCGTGCTGCGCACCCAGGGTGCGATGGCCGAGGAGCTGGCTCGAGTGCTCGCCGAGACGAGGACGGGTACACCGGTCACGCGCGCACTGGATGACCTGGCGCTGCGATCCGGGCTGCCTGTCGTTGCCCGGTTTGCCGAGGCGATGGTGATCGCACTCGAGCGAGGTACGCCTCTGGCGGACGTGCTCCACGCGCAGGCCGCCGACGTGCGCGAGGCAGGACGACGTGGCCTCATCGAGTCCGGAGCCCGGAAGGAAGTCCTGATGATGGTTCCGGTCGTGTTTCTCGTGCTGCCCGTGACAGTCATGTTCGCGTTCTGGCCGGGGATCGTCGGTCTACGGCTGGTGACCCCATGACGGATCGATCGCCAGCTTTACAACCAAGATGACGAGGAGACACAGATGACCGCACCCCTCACCCAGCGACTCGCAGCGGTGGTTGCCGCGCGGTCTGCGCACCGTCGTACGAACGAACGAGGCGACGTCCCAGGATGGGTACTGATCACCGTGATGACTGCCGGCCTGGTCGCCGCGCTCTGGGCGGTTGCCGGCGACGCGCTGTCGCAGATGCTCTCCGATGCGCTCGGCTCGGTCTCCAGCTGACCGCCGCCGGGTCACCGAGCCCGAGACTGGGTCCGCGGTCGTCGACTTCGTGCTGGTGCTCGTAGTGCTCGTGCCCCTGTTCCTCGGGATCCTTCAGGTCGGGTTGGTCCTCCACGTGCGCAACACCCTGACGTCGGCGGCGAGCGAGGGAGCGAGGTACGCCGCGGCGGTGGACCGACCGCTCGACGCCGGGGTCGACCGCACGCGGCAGCAGATCGTGGGTGCGATCGCCGACCGGTTCGCCGGGAACATCACGGCACATGCTGTCGACGTCCGCGGCGCAGCAGGGGTCCGCGTCGACGTCCGCGCCGAGGTACCAGCTCTCGGGCTCTGGGGTCCGGCGGTGCAGCTGACCGTCTCCGGACACGCGATCGAGGAGGTCGCGCCGTGAGGCCTCGCGGGGACGGCGGTTCCGCCCTGGTGGAGGTGGTCTGGCTGGCGATCCTGCTGATGGTCCCGCTCGTCTACATCATGCTCACGGTGTTCGAGGTGCAGCGGTCTGCGTTCGGGGTCAGCGCCGCAGCTCGCGCGGCCGGCCGGGCCTACTCGATGGCACCGGACGAGCACGTGGCGCGCGATCGAGCGGACGCCGGCGCCATCGTCGCGCTGGCGGACCAGCACCTCGACCACTCGCGCGCGCAGGTCGTGGTGTCCTGTAGCCCGGATCCCGACAACTGTCTCGCGCCCGGGTCGTTGATCACCGCTGCGGTGTCCTACCCGGTCCAGCTGCCACTGCTGCCGGCAGCACTGGGCGG
>JBFIWG010000406.1:0-2460 GCA_041606495.1 Nocardioidaceae bacterium | reverse complement strand
CGCCTACACCACTCAGGACGACCCGTCCGACCCCGCGCAGCTCGCCACGGAGATCACCAAGATCGTCGAGCACGAGTGCCGCGGCTTCGGCGTCGCCGTGCCGGCGCTCTCGATCGAACCGGGTCGCGCGATCGTCGGGCCGTCGGTGTGCACGGTCTACGAAGTGGGCACGGTCAAGCGTGTCTCCCTCGACGCCGGTGCGGTCCGGACCTACGTCTCGGTGGACGGCGGGATGAGCGACAACATCCGCACCGCCCTCTACGACGCGGACTACAGCTGCACGATCGCGTCACGCCGCTCCGAGGCCACGCCGGTGCTCGGCCGGCTCGTCGGCAAGCACTGCGAGGCCGGGGACATCGTGGTCAAGGACGAGTTCGTGCCGGGCGACCTCGGGCCAGGGGACCTGATGGCGGTTCCGGGCACCGGGGCCTACTGTCGGTCGATGGCGAGCAACTACAACCACGCGCTCAAGCCACCGGTCATCGCCGTCAAGGACGGGGTGGCGACGGTCATCGTCCGTCGGGAGACCGAGGAAGATCTGCTGCGGACCGACGTCGGGGCGTGATCTTGTTGTGCCAGTCGCGGAGTCGACGTACGACTATCTCAGCGTGCGGACGACCCGGGGCAAGCCCGACGAGGTCTGACGAGATGATCCAAGATGACTGCCATGGACGGCCAAAGAAATGAGTACACCGTGCGTCCTCCTCTGAAGCTAGCGCTGCTCGGCTGCGGCTCGGTCGGCAGCCAGGTGGTCCGGCTCCTCCACGAGCAGGCCGACGACCTGACGGCCCGGGTAGGCGCGCCGATCGAGCTGGTGGGGGTCGCGGTACGCCGTCCGGAGCTGCAGCGCGACGCGGCAGTGCCCGCGAAGCTGCTCACGACGGACGCCGAGGGCCTGGTGAGCCGCGGCGACATCGACCTGGTCGTCGAGGTGATCGGCGGCATCGAGCCTGCTCGGTCACTGATCCTCAAGGCGCTGGAGAACGGCGCCTCGGTGGTGACCGCCAACAAGGCGCTGCTGGCCGAGGACGGCAGCACCCTGTTCGCCGCCGCCGAGAAGGCCGGCCGGGACCTCTACTACGAGGCGGCCGTCGCCGGCGCGATCCCGATCCTCCGGCCACTGCGCGAGTCGCTGGCCGGCGACAAGGTCCGGCGCGTGCTGGGCATCGTCAACGGAACCACCAACTTCATCCTCGACAAGATGGACTCATCCGGCGCCGGCTTCACCGAGGCGCTGGAGGAGGCGCAGGAGCTCGGGTACGCCGAGGCCGACCCCACGGCCGACGTCGAGGGCTTCGACGCCGCGGCCAAGGCGGCGATCCTCGCCAGCCTGGCCTTTCACACCCGGGTCACCGCGGCCGACGTCTACCGCGAGGGAATCGCCGACGTCACCGCGAGCGACGTCGCGTCGGCCAGGGACATGAACTGCGTCGTCAAGCTGCTCGCGATCTGTGAGCTCAAGGGCGACGGCGACGGCCAGGCCGTCTCGGCACGGGTGCACCCGGCGATGATCCCGAGGTCGCACCCGCTGGCCAGCGTGCGCGAGGCCTACAACGCGGTGTTCGTCGAGAGCGACGCGGCCGGACAGCTGATGTTCTACGGTCCCGGCGCCGGCGGTGCCCCGACCGCGAGCGCGGTCCTCGGCGACCTTGTGACCGTCGCCCGCAACCGGTTGAACGACGTCCGTGGCGTCGGGGAGTCCTCCTACGCGCAGTGCGAGGTGCTGCCGATGGGGGAGACCCGCACCAGGTACCACATCGCGATCGACGTGGACGACAAGGCCGGTGTGCTGGCCCAGGTCGCGCACGTCTTCTCCGAGCACGGCGTCTCGATCCAGATCGTTCGGCAGGAGGGGCACGGTGACGACGCCCAGCTGGTCGTGGTCTCCCACACTGCCGCCGACGCCGATCTCTCCGCGACCGTCGAGGCGCTGCGCGCGATGGACAGCGTCCGCGACGTCTCGTCGATCATGCGCGTCGAAGGTGAGGGCGAATGAGCCACCAGTGGCGCGGGGTGATGGAGGAGTACCGCTCGTGGCTGAACCTGCCCGAAGGGACGCCAACCGTCACCCTGCGTGAGGGCGGGACCCCGATGGTGGAGAGCCGGTGGCTCTCGCAGCTCAGCGGGGCCGAGGTCTGGCTCAAGGTGGAGGGCGACAACCCCACTGGCTCGTTCAAGGACCGCGGCATGACGGTGGCGCTGTCGGTGGCGGTCGGCCAGGGCGCAGAGGCCGTGGTGTGCGCCTCGACCGGCAACACTTCGGCTTCGATGGCGGCCTACGCCGCTCGGGCCCGGATCAAGCCCCTCGTGCTCATCCCCCAAGGCAAGATCGCGGCCGGCAAGCTGGCCCAGGCCATCGTGCACGGCGCGCAGGTGATCATGGTCAAGGGGAACTTCGACGACTGCCTGCGGCTATCGCGGGGACTGGCCGAGCAGTACCCGGTTGCCCTGGTCAACTCG
>JBFIWG010000405.1:0-2467 GCA_041606495.1 Nocardioidaceae bacterium | reverse complement strand
TTCACCCCGAGCACCTCCCCCGTGACGTGCACCGGTCCCCTGGCCGCTCGCGTCATCGGCTCACGCGCGAGCCCGTCCGGGCGAGCTGTCGTTGCACCCGCGCGGGCCACAGCGCGCCCTCGTAGACGAAGGCGGTGTAGGCCTGCAGCAAGGTGGCGCCGGCATCCAGCCGGGCCTGGGCGTCCTCGGCGGTGCTGATCCCGCCGACCGAGATGATCGTCATCGCGTCCCCGACGCGCTCGCGCAGCAGGCGCAGCACCTCCAGCGAACGCTCCCGCACCGGGGCGCCGGACAGCCCGCCGTTGCCGACGCGCTCGACCTCCTCGGGGCTGGACTTCAGACCTTCGCGGCTGATCGTCGTGTTGGTGGCGACGATCCCGTCGAGCCCGAGCTCGGTGGCCAGGTCGGCCACGGCGAGCACGTCCTCGTCGCTCAGGTCGGGCGCGATCTTGACCAGCAGCGGGACGTGCTGCGAGGTGACCGCATCCGCCTGCCGTCGTACCGCCGCCAGCAGGGGCCGGAGCTTGTCGACGGCCTGCAGGTCACGCAGCCCCGGTGTGTTCGGCGAGCTGACGTTGACGACCAGGTAGTCGGCCAGCGGGGCCAGCAGCCGGGTGCTCTTCTCGTAGTCGGCGATCGCCTCGTCCTCCGGGACGACCTTGGTCTTGCCGATGTTGACCCCGACGATGACGGGGAGCGCCGAGCCGCTGGTACGACGGGCCGCGAGCCGTTGCGCGACCGCCTCGGAGCCGTCGTTGTTGAAGCCCATCCGGTTCACGATCGCCCGGTCCTTGGGCAGCCGGAACAGCCGGGGCGTCGGGTTGCCGGGCTGTGCCTCACCGGTGACGGTGCCGACCTCGACGAAGGCGAAGCCGAGCGCGGCGAGGGAGTCGATGCCCTCGGCGTTCTTGTCGAAACCGGCTGCCAGCCCCAGCGGCCCGGGGAAACGCAGACCCATGGCCTCGACCTCCGTGCCTGCCGTGTGTGGCAGCAGGGTCCGCCGACCGGTCTTGGCGACACCGGGCACCCGGCTCGCCGCGCGCATCGCTGCGAAGGCGGTCCGGTGCGCGGTCTCGGCGTCGGTCCGGGTCAGGGCGTAGTCGAAGAACCAGCGGTAGAGGGTCATCGGCGCGCCCAGTCCTGCAGCGAGCGGACGCCGATGTTGCCCACCCGCGCGGCCTCGATGCCCTGCACCGCGGCGCCGAGGCCCTGCACGGTGGTGATGCACGGGATGTTGGTCAGGATCGCCGCCGTGCGGATCTCGTAGCCGTCGAGCCGCGGTGACCCGCCGGACGTGGTGCCGTGCGGGGTGTTGATCACCAGGCGCACCTCACCGTCGAGGATCCGCCCGACGATGGTCGGCTCACCGTCCTCACCCGGTCCTTCGCTCTGCTTGCGGACCACGGTCGCGGCCACGCCGTTGCGGCGCAGAACCTCCGCCGTGCCTTGGGTCGCGAGGATCTCGTAGCCGAGGTCCGCGAGCCGCTTGACCGGGAAGACCATGTGTCGCTTGTCGGCGTTGGCGACCGAGACGAACACCTTGCCCTCCATGGGCAGCGAGCCGTACGCCGCGGTCTGGGCCTTGGCGAAGGCGGTGCCGAACACGGCGTCGAAGCCCATCACCTCGCCGGTCGAGCGCATCTCGGGGCCGAGCACGGTGTCAACGTTCTGGCCGTCGAGGGTCTTGAACCGGTTGAACGGCATCACCGCCTCCTTCACGGCGATCGGGGCGTCCGGGGGCAGGTGGCCTCCGTCACCCTCCGCGGGGAGCAGGCCCTCGGCACGCAGGGTCGCGATCGACTCGCCGAGCATCACCCGGGCCGCCGCCTTCGCCAGCGGGGTCGCGGTGGCCTTGGACACGAACGGCACCGTCCGGGAAGCGCGCGGGTTGGCCTCGAGCACGTAGACCACGTCCGAGGCCATGGCGTACTGCACGTTCAGCAGCCCGCGGACCCCGACACCCTTCGCGATCGCCTCGGTGCACTCGCGGATCCGCTCGATCGTCTCCCGGCCCAGGGTGATCGGCGGCAGCGCACAGCTGGAGTCGCCGGAGTGGATGCCGGCCTCCTCGATGTGCTCCATGACGCCACCGAGGAACAGCTCCTCACCGTCGTACAACGCGTCGACGTCGATCTCGACCGCGTCGTCGAGGAACCGGTCCACCAGCACCGGGTGCAGCGGAGAGATCTCCGTGGCTCGCTGGATGTAGCCGCGCAGCGCGTCATCGTCGTAGACGATCTCCATGCCGCGACCGCCGAGGACGTACGACGGGCGCACCAGGACCGGGTAGCCGATCTCCTCGGCGATCCCCCGGGCCTCGTCGAACGACGTGGCCATCCCGTGCTTGGGCGCCGGCAGGCCGGCCTGGGCGAGCACCCGGCCGAATGCGCCTCGCTCCTCGGCCAGGTTGATCGCCTCCGGGCTGGTGCCCACGATCGGGACACCGGCGTCGGCGAGCCCCTGGGCC
>JBFIWG010000404.1:0-2477 GCA_041606495.1 Nocardioidaceae bacterium | reverse complement strand
CGTACTTCCGGGTCAGCCCGGTCAGCGCCGCACGTCGGTCCGACACAGCCGCGAGCCGCGCGGGGTCGGTGTCCAGGCCGGAGGCGTAGGAGGAGACGTCCGCGGCCACGTCGGAGAGCAGGTAGCTGACCTCGGCGAGCCGGTCGGCCAGCGCTGCGGCCTCAACGTCGTGGTCACGCACCCCGTCGAGGAGCTTGCGCGCAGCGGAGGTGGCCGCGAGCGCGTCGTGGCCTCCCTCCTCCGCGGAGAGACACTCACGGGCCTGGACCGCGGCGGTGCGCAGGGTGTCGGCGAAGCCGAGCCGCGACTCCTCGGCGGCGAGTGCGGTGTCCTCGCCCGGCTCGGGCGCGACGGCCTCGATCTCACCGAGACCGAAGCGCAGCAGGTCAGCCTCACGGGCCCGTTCACGAGCGCTTTGGACCACCTCGGCGAGCTCGGCCTCGGTGGAACGCAGGAGGCGATAGGTCTCGGCGTAGCGCTCCCGCAGAGCAAGGGTCTTGGGTCCGGCGAACCTGTCCAGGGCGTCACGCTGCGCCGCGGTCTGGAGCAGCCGGTGCTGGTCGGACTGGCCGTGAACGGCGACCAGCGGGTCGGCGAGCCCGGCCAACGCGGTGGCCGGGACGGCAACACCGCCCGCGAACGCGCGCGAGCGTCCCTCGGCAGAGATCTGTCGGGCCAGCAGGAGACGGCCGTCCTCGACCTCGCCACCGAGATCGTCGACACGGCCCGCTGCCTCGGCCGCCACGCCGTCGACCAGCCGCATCATGCCTTCCACCCGGGCGACCTTCGCACCGGTGCGTACGGCGCCGGAGTCGGCGCGTCCGCCCAGCAGCAGGCCGAGCGCAGTGACGACCATGGTCTTGCCGGCGCCGGTCTCACCCGTGATCGCGGTGAAACCGGGACCGAGCTCGAGGACCGTCTCGTCGATCACCCCGAGTGAGGTGATCCTCAACTCCTCAAGCATCGTCACCCCCGTTGATGCGGCGTCGACGTTCGGCCGCTCCACGCCATCCCGTGACCGGGAGGTCGAACTTGGCCACGAGCCGGTCGGTGAACGGTGCCTGGTGGAGCCTGACCAGCCGCACCGGTGAGCGGCCGCGGCGTACCTCGATCCGCGCGCCCGGCGGCAGGTCGACGGTGCGGCGACCGTCGCACCACAGCACGCCCGAACCGTCGGTGCGCGCGATGACCTCGACGGCCAGGACCGACGAGGGCGAGACGACCATCGGACGGGCGAACAGTGCATGTGCGCTGATCGGCACCATCAGCAACGCCTGGACACCTGGCCAGACGATCGGGCCTCCGGCGCTGAAGTTGTAGGCCGTGGAGCCGGTCGGGGTCGCGCACACCACACCGTCGCAACCCCAGCGGGACAACGGGCGACCGTCGACCTCGACGACCACCTCGAGCATCCGCTCGCGAGCTGCCTTCTCGACACTCGCCTCGTTGAGGGCCCAGGTGGAGGCGACCAGCTCCTTGTCGCGGTAGACCGTCACGTCGAGCGTCAACCGCTCCTCGGATGTGTAGCTGCGGTTCACGATCGCCTTGATCGTGAACTCCACGTCGTCCGACTCGGCCTCGGCGAGGAAGCCGACGTGGCCGAGGTTGACGCCCAGCAGCGGTGTGCCGGTGTCGCGGGTGAGCTCAGCGGCCCGGAGGATGGTGCCGTCGCCGCCGATCACGACCGCCAGCTCGCAGCCCGACGTGGCGTCGGCGACGGGTTCGACCGTCTCCAGGTCGGGGATGTCCAGCATCAGGTCTGCCGCCTCGTCCTTGAGCAGCCTGACACCCAGACCATGCCGGTTCAGCGATTCACAGAACTGCGTGGCTACCGCGCGCGCCTCTTCCCGTCCGGTGTGCGCGAGCACGAAGACGCGGCGTGGCGAGGGCTGGGCGGCATTCACGTGTCCACCTTCTCACCCGGGACCCCCGAACCGGACGTACGGCGTACCTCGGCCGCAATGTCCTCGACAGACACCCGACGATCCGCACGCCGCAGCCACAGGAAGAACTCCACATTCCCCGAAGGCCCGGGCAGCGGACTTGTCGTCACCGCCTGGGCGCCCCAGCCCCTCGACTCGGCTGCGCGGGCAACCGTCTCGACGGCCTCGGTTCGCAGGTCCAGGTCGCGGACCACGCCACCCTTGCCGACCTTGTCCTTGCCGACCTCGAACTGCGGCTTCACCATGAGCACCAGGTCACCGTCGGCGTTGGTCACCGCGATCAGCGCGTCCAGCACCAGTGCAAGGGAGATGAACGAGAGGTCCCCGACCACGAGGTCGACCGCTCCCCCGATCTGGTCGAGGGTCAGCTCTCGGATGTTCATACGGTCGTGGACGGTGACCCGAGGGTCTTGCTGCAGCGACCAGGCCAGCTGTCCGTAGCCGACGTCGACCGCGAGCACCTCGGCCACGTCGTGGCGGAGCAGGACGTCGGTGAAACCGCCGGTGGAGGCGCCCGCGTCGAGGCAGCGGCGG
>JBFIWG010000403.1:0-2521 GCA_041606495.1 Nocardioidaceae bacterium | reverse complement strand
CCTACCTGCCGTCGATGAACCTGCTCTTCCACACGGCACCCATCGGCCTCGACGCCTGGCTGCGGATCCTCGTGGTCGCAGTGATCGCCTCCCTCGTCGTCGCGGCCGACAAGCTCCGGCTGGGCCACGCCGCGGCGAACCACGAGGAACACTCCGGGTGACAGCGGGATGACAGGCGCATGGGTCAGCGTTGCAGCAGTTACCCCCGCCGCCCCTGAGAGAGGTTCTCTACGATGACCCAGGCCACGTCCCGGCAAACCCGTCCGGTCGAGGAGACCGAGATCCTTCGCTATGCGGCCTTCGCCCTCGGAGACCAGGGCGGCAACCCCGCCGGCGTCGTCCTCGACGCGACCGGGCTCGACGCCGAGCAGATGCAGGCCATCGCGGCGCAGGTCGGGTACTCGGAGACGGCGTTCCTGTTCCCAGGAGACACCGGCCCACGACGTCAGATCCGTTACTTCAGCCCGCTCGCCGAGGTCGCCTTCTGCGGGCACGCGACCATCGCGACCGCGGTCGCCTTCGCCGAGCGGTACGGGCCTGGCGAGCTGAACCTCGCCACCCCGGCGGGCCCTGTCAGCGTGGCGACGGAAGCATCGACTTCAGGCATCGTGGCGACGCTGACCAGCGTCCCCACCTCGGTTCGCGCGCTCGACGAAACCATCTTGACCGAGCTGCTCAGCACCCTTCGGTGGGAGGCCGGCGACCTCGACCCTCAGCTGTCACCGCGGATCGCGAACGCCGGCAACGACCACCCGGTCCTGGCCGTCACCTCGCGCGAACGTCTCGCCGACCTCGAGTACGACTTCCCCCGCCTCGCAGATCTGATGGACCGGCTTGGTTGGACCACGGTGCACCTGGTGTGGCGTGAGGACCCGGCGACCTACCACGCCCGTGACCCGTTCCCACCCGGCGGCGTGGTCGAGGACCCCGCGACGGGCGCGGCCGCCGCGGCATTCGGCGCCTACCTGCGAGACCTCGGGCTGGCGCCATCGACCCGCCGGGTCACCGTCCGGCAGGGCGAGGACATGGGGTCACCGAGCGAGCTGGTGGTGGAGATCACCAAAGGCGCGGACGAGGGCGTCAGGGTCAGCGGTACGGCGCGCCCGCTGGATCAGGAGGTCTGAGCAGCCGGCTCGACGTGCAGGGCACGGGCGGCCGGCGTGCCGAGCAGGACCGGCGTCGCGGACCGTCGTACCAGCTGGTCCGCGACGCTGCCCAGCAAGCGATGCGATAGGCCGCGGCCCTTGCGTCCGACCACCACGAGATCGACGTGATCGGCCGCGGCACGGTCGAGGATCACCTGGGCGGGCTGGCCGGAGGCGACCTCGCGTACGACGGTGAAGAACTCCGGCGGGAACCAGGCGGCCCGCTCCAGCAGCAGATCGTCGGCGTGGCGTCTCTCGGGAGAGTCGGCGTCGTCGGCGAGGTCGGGGTCGATGACCGCGAGAAGGACGATGCGAGCGCCGGTCCCCTCGAACATCTGAGCCGCCTCGCGCAGGGCGTGGTCGGACTCCTCGGAACCGTCCACACCGACGAGCACTGTGAGTCGGGCCGGGGAGGAAGCCACGCCAGGACCGGCCGTGGTCTTCACCAGGCTGCCGTCCCGGCGGGCGATCTCCGTCGCGATCGGGAGCAGGATCGGACCGAGCGCCACGCCGATGACGTACCAGTGCCAACTCCTGCGCCCGTGCCGCCCCAGGAAGATCACCGCGGAGAGACCGATCGCGACCCACAAGGTGAGGACGAGGATCAGGAACACGACGTCAGGCATGGCCGGCCTCCGTTAGATAGACACAACGCTTCACACTCAGCGTGACGCAACAGCGCCGTTGGGCCAAGAGCCCAACGCCCGCCACAGTTGGGACCTTCGTCCCCAACTAGACCGAAGTGCCCCTGAGTGGGCGCTATCGACCCGAGGCGAAGTAGACCGCGACCGCGGACGGCAACAGGCCCAGCAGCAGCCAGGCGCTCTTCCACGACTTTTCGTTGATCAGGCGGACGCCCACCATGGCGGATATCCCGACGATGGCGGCGATGACGTTCAGCCCGACCCGGGATCCACCCCGGTTCTCGACCGTGAGGCTGAGCAGGGCGAGCCCGGCTGCGAACAGCGCGGCAGTGGTCAAAAGGAGTGCGGACATGACCCAACGCTGCACCCGCACGATATCCATGCGCCGATCCTAGGGAGAGGCTCCTGCCAGCGCGTAGCCGACCGCGGGGCGATGGCCTCCGGAAGCAGCTGGCAGGCCCGGACGGCACGCACGCTCTCGGCCGGGTCCGGGATCTTCAGGGCTTCGGCCGCGATCCAGACTCCTCCGAAGACAAGTCGCGCTAGAACGCCCAACCACGTCAGAAGAGGGTGGCCGGTGGGCCGGGTGGCTTCAGCGATGACCATCGGGGGGCGTCCTCGGTCGGTGGAGTACCGGGGTCACGGCCACGGTAATCGTGTGACCTGCGGCAGGTAGGTAGGGTACGTAAGCGTGAACGACCGTCTTGTGTGGATCGACTGTGAGATGACCGG
>JBFIWG010000402.1:0-2533 GCA_041606495.1 Nocardioidaceae bacterium | reverse complement strand
TCCTGGTGCTTCTCGCCGGCGCGTTGGCCGCAGCGACATGGGGCCTGGCCGGGCCGGAGGTCGCCGCGGTGCGCGCCACCGACCCGGGGCTCGCCCACTCGTTCACCGACCTGCTGGTCGTCGGGTGCGCGCTCGCGCTGGTCGTCAGCGCCCTCTGGCTGATGACGGCCACCGCGCTCGTCGTCCTCGAGGGCACAGTCGCAGCGGCCGGTCGATCGCTGCCTCCCCGGCTCGGTCGTGCCGCCGACGTGGTGACCCCGCGGCTCGTGCGTCACGCGGTGCTCGGTGTGTGTGGGTTGGCGGTGACCTCCGCGGCGACGGCCGCTCCCGCGCTGGCTGCGTCACACCTGGCCGGTGCCCCGGACCGGGTCACTACGACCACCAAAACGATCAGCGGCCTTCCCCTGCCCGACCGGCCTGTCGGGGCCAATGCTGACCGGAAGCGGTTCACCCAAAGCGCGACCGAGGTGATGGTGCGGCCCGGTGACTCCCTGTGGAGCCTCGCTGCAGACCAGCTGCCCGAGCATGCCTCTGCGGGCGACACGACGGCCCTCTGGCAGGCGATCTACCGCACCAACGCCGACCGGCTCGGCCCCGACCCTGACCGGATCCTGCCGGGCACGGTTCTCCAGCTTCCCAACGCTTCACCTCACCGAAAGGAAGGCCGATGAGCAGCTCCCCCAGATCGACCACGACCGCTCCGCGAAGCGTGCGGCGCCCGCCCGCAGGCCCGACACACTGGGCCATCGTGACCCGCCTGGGCATCGGCGGACCCAGCGATCCGGAGCCGGTCCCGGTGGCGGCGGTGCAGGGCACGCTCGCGCTGGACCTCGAGGGCTGGGCCGAGACGCCAGATGCACCGGACCTGAGGGTGGTCCAGGGCGGCCGGGCGGAGGCTCCGGACGTGAAGGCCTGGTCGGCCCGGTTCGCCCAGGCCGTGGTCGAGGTTCTCGGCGGGGACCGCCCGACCGCGCAGCTCCTGCGCTGGACGTCGAACCGCGTCTACTGCGACCTCGACCGCCGGGTCCGCTTCCTCGGGAGGACGTCCGTCTCGGCTGCGCGCTCGCGCACGATCAGGCCGCAGGTGCGTAGCGTGCACGTGTTCCAGCCCACCCCCGAAACGGCGGAGGTCAGCGTGCATGTGCGACACGGACAGCGCTCCCGGGCCCTGGCCGCCCGCCTCGAGCTGCACCGCGGCCGCTGGCAGTGCACCGCGCTCCAGCTCGGCTGAGCACAGCAACGGCCCCGCAGCTCATCAGAGCTGCGAGGCCGTTCACGCCTGGGTCGGTCAGCCGTTGACGCGGGTGGTCAGGCCGGTCGGCCCGCCCGGAGCGCCGTGGCACTTCTTGTACTTCTTCCCCGACCCGCAGGGGCACTCCTCGTTGCGGCTCACGCCGGCGAACATGTCGTCCGCGCCGGCTGCCGCCCCGGTCACCTCCGCCTCGCCGACCTCGTCGGGAGCCGAGTAGGTCAGGTTCTTCGGACGCTCGGGCGTCTCGAGCCCCTTCGCCACGATGTGCGGGGCTGCGGCCGCGGTAGCCCCGGCCGCGGCGGCCTGGGCCACTGCGGGACCGAAGCCGGCTGCGGCCTCCTCATCCTCCTCGACCTCGTCGGCGACCTGCACCTCGAGGTTGAAGAGGTAGCCCACGGACTCCTCCTTGATCCCGTCCATCATCGCCGCGAACATGTCGAAGCCCTCGCGCTGGTACTCCACCAGCGGGTCGCGCTGCGAGTAGGCCCGGAGCCCGATGCCCTCGCGCAGGTAGTCCATCTCGTAGAGGTGCTCACGCCACTTGCGGTCGAGAACGGACAGCAGCACCCGCCGCTCGAGCTCGCGCATCACCTCGGCGCCGAACTGCGCCTCCCGGGCGTCGTACGCCGCCTGAGCGTCGGCCTTGACGTCCTCGATCAGCTGCTCACGGGTCAGGTTGTCGCGTCCGCCTACCTCGTCCTCGAGCACCGAGAGCTTGAGGCTGATCGGGTAGAGCGTCTTCAGCGCCGACCACAGAGCGTCGAGGTCCCACTCCTCCGGGAAGCCCTGGGTCGCCCCGACGACGTAGCCCTCCACCGCGTCGTCGATCATGCCGCGCACCTGCTCGTGCAGGTCGGCACCTTCGAGCACGGCGCGACGCTCGGCGTAGATCACCTGGCGCTGGCGGTTCATCACGTCGTCGTACTTGAGCACGTTCTTGCGGGAGTCGAAGTTCTGCGACTCGACCTGGGCCTGAGCCGAGGCGATCGCGCCGGTGACCCGCTTGTTCTCGATCGGGACGTCGTCGGGCACCTTGAGCGTGGTGAGGACCCAGTCGACCCAGTCGGACTTGAACAGCCGCATCAGGTCGTCCTGCAGCGAAAGGTAGAACCGGGACTCGCCCGGGTCGCCCTGGCGGCCGGATCGACCGCGCAGCTGGTTGTCGATGCGACGCGACTCGTGCCGCTCGGTTCCGACCACGTACAGGCCGCCGAGCGCCTTGACCTTCTCGTGCTGCTCCTGGAAGTCGTCCTCGTAGCGCTTCAGCGCCTCGGCGCGGAC
>JBFIWG010000401.1:0-2554 GCA_041606495.1 Nocardioidaceae bacterium | reverse complement strand
TCGGTCGTCGTGACCCGCAGGTGCGTGCGCTGCAGTGCCTGCTCAGGAAGCACGACCTCTACCAGGGCGAGATCACCGGCCGCTACAACCGGGCCACCAAGCGCGCGGTGCTCCGCTTCCAGAGGACCCGCGACCTGCGGGTCACCGGCCGGGTGGCCAAGAACAGCTGGACCGCGCTGCTGTCCGAGGGTCCGGCGCCACTCTCCAAGTACGGCTCGGCCAGCAACGCCGTACGTCGGCTGCAGCGGGCGTTGAACGCCGCCACCGGGGCCGAGCTCGCGGTCACCGGCGTGTTCGAACGCAGGACGACCCGCGCCGTACGCGGCTACCAACGCACCCGCGGACTACGCCGGACCGGTGTGGTCGCCCAGGACACGTGGAGGCAGCTGCAGGCCGGGCGCTTCTGACCTTGCAGGCTTGTGCAACTGCGTGAACCTGAGGCACCTCTGCGCGTGACCCGGGCCACGGGGCCTCGTTGTGCCTCCGTTCGGCTGCCTTCGGGCAGCTCATCTCGGAAGCAAGGAAGCACATGCGTAGATCAGCAACGGCTGCCCTGGCAGCTTGCACCTTCCTGGCACTCGGCTCGACCGCACTGTCGGCCAACGCCTCTCCCGTAGAGACGGCCGGCTCGGCTGCGCTCGGGACCGACAACTACATCGTGGTTCTGGACGAGGGCGCGGCCTCCCGCGCGATCGCCGGCAGCCACGCTGACAAGTTCGGCATCGAGGTCGGCCACGTGTACACCTCCGCACTCAAGGGCTACTCGGCGACGATGACCGCGGCCGCCGCTGAGCTTGTCGAGGCCGCACCGTCCGTCGCATGGGTCCAGAAGGACACCCCGGTCGAGACGACGGCACAGACCACGCCGACCGGAATCAACCGCGCCAACGCCGACGCCAGCCCGACGGCGAAGATCAACGGGCTCGACGAGCGAGTGAACGTTGACGTCGCGGTCATCGACACCGGTGTCGACCTGACCCACTCCGACCTGAACGTCTACAAGACCAAGAACTGCTCCATCGGATCGGTCACCGCCAACGACGCGCACGGGCACGGCACCCACGTCTCCGGCACCGTCGGCGCGCTCGACAACACCAAGGGTGTCGTCGGCATGGCGCCGGGCGCCCGGATCTGGGGCGTCAAGGTGCTCACCGACATCGGCACCGGCCTCAACTCCGACGTGATCTGCGGCATCGACTACGTCACCGCAAACGCGAGCCAGATCGAGGTCGCCAACATGAGCCTCGGTGGGGGCGGCGCCGACGACGGCAACTGCGGCAACACCAACAACGACGCGATGCACAAGGCGATCTGCGCCTCGGTCGGCGCGGGCGTCACCTACGTCGTGGCCGCGGGCAACGACTCCGCGGACGCGAAGAACTCCACCCCGGCGGCGTACGACGAGGTCATCACTGTCAGCGCGCTCGCCGACTTCAATGGCCAGCCCGGCGGCGGCGCACCTTCGACCTGCCGCTCCGACGTCGACGACACCTTCGCCAACTTCTCCAACTACGGCGCGGACGTCGACATCATCGCCCCAGGCGTGTGCATCAACTCCACCTGGATGCTGGGTGGCTACAACACCATCTCCGGTACGTCGATGGCGAGCCCGCACGTGGCCGGCGCAGCGGCGCTGTACAAGGCCAAGAACCCGGGCGCCACTCCGGCCCAGGTGAAGTCGGCCCTGCAGGCGGCCGGCAACACCAACTGGAGCAACGCCGACGACGGTGACTCCATCAAGGAGAAGCTGCTCGACGCCAGCACCTTCTGATCAACGTCATACGTTCCGGGGGCTATAGCCCTCGGGGCGGATGACGTCCCGGTCAAGCCGGGGGACGCCGGGGGTCGCGCACTACGCGGGACCCCCGGTTCGTCTTTCCCGCCTGCCAGACCTTGCAGGAATGTGAAGTGCACAAAGCAGCACATAACAACTCATTGCGTCTCGGTCTGATGCCTGCGTGAAATGTCCACTTCGCCCCCGAGATCCGGGAGCGTGACATCTCCAGGTGAGGACGCAGACATGCGCAGACCTTTCACCGCCGCTCTCGCGGCATCCACCCTGCTGGCTCTGGGCAGCACAAGCCTGCCGGCGCTGGCAGCTCCCGCGGCCCAGGCCGACGCTGACCGCTCGATCGGCTGGATCGTGGTTCTGAAGGACGGAGCGGCAGCCGCCAAGGTGGCCGACGACCACCGCCGCCAGTACGGCGCAGACGTGGCCCACGTCTACCGCTCCGCCGTGAAGGGCTACTCGGCCCGGATGAGCGAGACCGCGGCAAGCCGGCTGACCGAGGACTCGCGGGTCGTCTTCGTGCAGCGCGACGGCGTGGTGACCGCGACCGCGCAGAGCACCCCGACCGGCATCGACCGCAGCAACGCCGAGCTCAGCACCACCGCGAAGATCAACGGGATCGACGAGCGCGTGAACGTCGACGTGGCCGTCATCGACACCGGTGTCGACCTCGACCACCCGGACCTCAATGTCCACGCTGCCGGTGCGAAGAACTGCTCCACCGGTTCCTCAGCCAATGACGGCAACGGGCACGGCACCCATGTG
>JBFIWG010000400.1:0-2554 GCA_041606495.1 Nocardioidaceae bacterium | reverse complement strand
GGGTGCGACGTACGACGTGGTCGACGCGCAGCACCGGTGGCGTGCGGTGTGGGACGAGCTGAACCCGTTCCAGGCCGCTGACGACGGGTCCCGCGAGCGGCGGTACGCCCTGACGATGTTCCCGTACCCGAGCGGCGACCTGCACATGGGCCACGCCGAGGTGATGGCGCTGCACGACGTGATCGCGCGCTACTGGTGGCAGCGTGGCTACGACGTGCTGAACCCGATCGGCTGGGACTCCTTCGGCCTGCCCGCGGAGAACGCTGCCATCAAGCGCGACGAGCACCCGGCGACGTACACCTACGCCAACATCGAGACCCAGGCCGAGTCGTTCCGCCGGTACGCCGTCAGCTTCGACTGGTCGCGCCGGCTGCACACCTCCGACCCGGAGTACTACCGGTGGACGCAGTGGCTGTTCCTGCGCTTCCGGGAGCGGGGCCTGGCCTACCGCAAGTCCTCGCCGGTGAACTGGTGCCCCAACGACCAGACCGTGCTGGCCAACGAGCAGGTCGTCGGCGGCATGTGCGAGCGCTGCGGCGCCGAGGTCACCAAGCGCGAGCTGACCCAGTGGTACTTCAAGGTCACCGACTACGCCCAGCGACTGCTGGACGACATGGACGCGCTGCAGGACACCTGGCCCGAGCGGGTGCTGGCGATGCAGCGGAACTGGATCGGCCGCAGCGAGGGCGCGCACGTCGACTTCACCGTCGAGGCCAGCGAGTCCCAGCCCGCTCGTGACGTCACCGTATTCACGACCCGGCCGGACACCCTGTTCGGTGCGACGTTCTTCGTGGTGGCCGCGGACGCCAAGCTGGCCGACGAGCTGTGCACTCCCGCGCGGCGTGAGCTGTTCGAGTCCTACCGGGAGCAGGTGCGTCGGGAGTCCGACATCGACCGGCTGGCCACGGACCGGGAGAAGACGGGCGTGTTCCTGGGCCGGTATGCCATCAACCCGGTGAACGGGGAACGGATCCCGGTCTGGGCGGCGGACTACGTGCTGGCCGACTACGGCACCGGCGCGATCATGGCCGTGCCCGCCCAGGACCAGCGGGACTGGGACTTCGCGGAGAAGTTCGACCTGCCGATCCGGCGCACCGTCGAACCGCCCGCGGACTTCGAGTCGTCGGGCGGCAAGGCGTACGTCGGCGACGGGCCCGCGATCAACTCCGCCAACGACGATGTCAGCCTGGACGGGATGGCGGTCGACGAGGCCAAGCGGACGATCACCGAGTACCTGGAGGGCCGCGGCACGGGCAAGGGCGCGGTCAACTTCCGGCTGCGCGACTGGCTGCTGTCACGTCAGCGGTTCTGGGGCTGCCCGATCCCGATCGTGCACTGCGAGAAGTGCGGCGAGGTCCCCGTTCCGGACGACCAGCTGCCTGTCGAGCTGCCCGACCTGCGCGGCGCGGACCTGAAGCCGAAGGGCACCTCGCCGCTGGCCGCGGCCGAGGACTGGGTCAACGTCGACTGCCCTTCCTGCGGTGGCCCCGCCAAGCGGGACAGCGACACCATGGACACGTTCGTGGACTCGTCGTGGTACTTCCTGCGCTACTGCTCGCCCCAGTACACCGACGGCCCGTTCGACCCCGAGGCCGTGCGGAGGTGGATGCCGGCGGAGCAGTACGTCGGCGGCGTGGAGCACGCGATCCTGCACCTGCTGTACAGCCGGTTCTTCGTCAAGGTCCTGCACGACATGGGCATGGTCGACTTCATCGAGCCGTTCACCGCGCTGCTGAACCAGGGCCAGGTGATCAACCAGGGCAAGGCGATGAGCAAGTCGCTGGGCAACGGCGTCAACCTGGGCGAGATGATCGACCAGTTCGGCGTCGACGCGGTCCGACTGACCCTGGTGTTCGCTGGTCCGCCCGAGGACGACATCGACTGGGCCGACATGTCCCCGGCCGGCTCACTGAAGTTCCTGCAGCGGGCCTGGCGGCTGAGTGGCGACGTCGCCTCCGAGCCGGGGGTGGCGTACGACGGTGGCGACACCGCCCTGCGCAAGGCCACCCACCGGACGCTGCGTGAGGTCGAGCAGCTGATCGACTCCCACCGCTTCAACGTGGTCGTGGCCCGTCTGATGGAGCTGGTCAACGTCACCCGCAAGGCGATCGACAGCGGTTGCGGCCCGGAGGACCCGGCCGTGCGCGAGGCGGCGGAGGCCGTGGCGATCATCCTGTCGCTGGTCGCGCCGTACACCGCCGAGGAGATGTGGTCCCGGCTGGGCCACGAGCCCACCGTCGCAAAGGCGGGCTGGCCGGTCGTGGACGAAGCGCTGCTGGTGCAGGACTCGATCACCGCCATCGTGCAGATCCAGGGCAAGCTCCGCGCCAAGCTGGAGGTCAGCCCGGACATCTCCGAGGCCGACCTGGAGGCCACCGCGATGGCCGACGAGCACGTGCAGCGCGCCCTGGAGGGCAAGACCGTGCGCAAGGTGATCGTCCGCGCGCCCAAGCTGGTCAACATCGTCGCCGGCTGACCCCCGGCGTCATACGTCCCGCAGGCTATAGCCCTCGGGACGTATGTCGTTGTCGGGGGATCAGAGGGCGGCGTGAGC
>JBFIWG010000399.1:0-2559 GCA_041606495.1 Nocardioidaceae bacterium | reverse complement strand
GGAGCGGTGGTGGTGATCGTCTCCGACGGCTGGGAGCGCGCCGACCCGTCGCTGCTGGGCGAGCAGATGGCCCGGCTGTCCCGGCTGGCGCACCGGGTGATCTGGGTCAACCCCCGTTCGGCGGCGGAGCGGTTCGAGCCCCTGGCAGGCGGGATGGCGGCGGCCCTGCCCTACATCGACGTGCTCGTGTCGGGGCACTCCCTCGACGCCCTCGATGAGGTGGTGGCAGCGATCGGCCGCGCCTCCTAGCGACGAGGATGCCTACAGGCCGCCGCGCCGGTTGTGCAGGTGGACGTCGTTGACCTGGGTGAGTGACACCTTGGCGTCGTGGTAGCTGACCACGTCGTCGGAGCGGCGCGTCAGCCACCAGTAGGTGCCACCGAAGACCACCACGACGACGATGGCGATGATCGTGATCATGGGGCGGCCCTCCGCGGTCTGCGCTGTTTCGTTCAGGCTACCCCGGCTTCAGCGCGCCTGGTCGCGCTCGCGACGATCGGCGTCGCGGGCGTTGAGGCGAGCGTTGTCCGCACGCACCTCGGCCTGCTTCGCCCGCTCGGCTTCCAGCCACTCCGGCCGCTCGTCGAGCAGCTGGCGGATCTCCTCCGTCGTCATCGCGTCCTTGACGCCGGCCCGGGCCAGCCCTGAGGCGGAGATCCCGAGCTTCCGTGCGGTCTCCTGCCGTGGGTGCGGCCCGTGCTGCCGCAGGTCGAGGAGCCACTGCGGCGGGTTCTTCAACATCTCGTTGAGCTCCTCGCGGCTCACCGAGCCCTCCTGGAACTCCGCAGGAGTCGCCGGCAGGTACACGTTGAGCTTCTTCGCTGCGGTGGCCGGCTTCATGCGCTGGGGTGAGGGCTGGGGGTTCATGTCAGCCAGCGTAGACGTCGAGCCGGACCGGCGATGACCCTGCCTGTAATAGCCTGGCAGGGTCCGGCAACCGTTCGGACCAAGGCATGAGAGGCGGACCTGATGACCGATGAGGCCGTCGACGCTCCGCCCCATTCGTTGCGGGTCGCGTTCGCGCCGGGCGTGACGCCGGGCAAGTGGTCCCGGATCTGGGCCGAGCGGATGCCGCGGGTGCCGCTCGAGCTGCTGCCCGTGGAGGAGTCGGACCAGCTGTCAGTCCTGCACGACGGGCGCGCGGAAATGTGCTTCGTACGGCTGCCGGTCGACCGCGACGGGCTGAACCTGATCCCGTTGTACCGCGAGGTCCCGGTCGTCGTCGTACCCAAGGACCACGTCGTGGCAGCCTTCGACGAGGTGTCGATCGACGACCTCGCCGACGAGCACCTGCTCCAGGACCCTGACGAGGTACCCGAATGGCGCGAGGTTGCCTCCGAGTTGCGTGACGGCACCCGCCTCGACGTACCCGAGATGACCACGAAGCAGGCAGTCGAGGTCGTCGCCGCCGGCTCCGGGGTGATGGTCGTCCCCATGTCGGTTGCCCGGCTGCACCACCGCAAGGACGTGACCTACCGCCCGGTCACCGGCGTCGCGGAGTCGCAGATCGGCCTGGCGTGGCCCGCCGACGCCACCGACGACCGTACCGAGGCGTTCATCGGCATCGTGCGGGGTCGGACCGCCCGCAGCTCACGAGGAGACGGTGACCCGCCACAGAAGACCGCGTCGCAACCCAAGGCCGCCGCCAAGAACGCGGGAGGTCGCAAGCCGACCCCCAAGAAGCAGGCCCCCAGCAACACCGGCAAGCGCACCTCCGGCCGGGGCACCGTGGCCCGGCGGCGGGGCAAGCGCTGAGCGAGGACAGGAGCCAACTCATGGCCGCGCAGACCATCTCGTCCGACCGGGAGACGAACCTGGTGAGGTTCAACCTCATCGCGGCGGTATTGCACGCGGTTCAGGCGATCGCCGTTCTCAGCCTGGCCAACGACTTCGCGCTGCCGGTGACCGGCAACTACCTGGCCGGTCCACCCGGCTCGGACATGAGCGAGTCAGTGCTGCTCTTCGACCTGCCGACCGGGCTGGCGGTTGCCGGGTTCCTGGCGCTGTCCGCGATCGCGCATCTCATCGTCGGCACGGTCTGGCGCGCGCGCTACGTCGCCGACCTGGCGCGGCACAGGAACATCGCCCGGTGGGTGGAGTACTCGCTGTCGTCGTCGCTGATGATCGTGATCATCGCCCAGCTGGTCGGTATCTCCGACGTCGCCGCGCTGCTGGCCATCTTCGGGGTGAACGCCTCGATGATCCTGTTCGGCTGGCTACAGGAGAAGTACGAAGAGCCCGGCGAGCGCGGCTGGCTGCCGTTCGTCTTCGGGTGCATCGCAGGCGTGGTGCCGTGGCTGTGCATCACGGTCTACCTGCTCAGCCCGGGTTCGTCCTCGGAGGCGTCTCCCCCGGGGTTCGTCTACGGCATCTTCGTGTCGCTGTTCGTCTTCTTCAACATCTTCGCACTCAACCAGTGGCTGCAGTACCGCGCCCGTGGCCGGTGGCAGGACTACCTGTTCGGGGAGAACATCTACATCGTGCTCAGCCTGACCGCGAAGTCGGCCCTGGCCTGGCAGGTGTTCGCCGGGACGCTCGCGGCCTGATCCGCCTCACCAG
>JBFIWG010000398.1:0-2570 GCA_041606495.1 Nocardioidaceae bacterium | reverse complement strand
GTCGAGCCGGTCTACGTGCTGTTCGAGGACTTCACCCACGTGAAGTTCTACCGGCGCTCCTTCTTCGACGTCGTCGAGGACGAGGAAGGGCGCTTCGAGGGCTTCAGCCACGTTGACGATTGGGTGCCGCAGCAGATGGTCACCGCCACCGGCCCGAACCCGCTCCCGCGGTGAAGTCAGGGCCGCCTGTCGCGTACCCCCGGTGGATCTCGGCGCCCTCTGACGAGCGAGGCGTCCGGCAGCGAATAACACGCGCCACCCACAGCTAAATCAAGCGGATTGACAGCGCGAGATCCGGCAGATTGCACCGGCCCTCGCTCACACCAGGCGCAGTGGCCGGCCGCTCAGATCACGCGGCCGCGCGGCGCGGCCGCGTTCGACGACGGGCACGGCAGTGCCGATCCCGTGTACCCGGCGGAGCGCTTGCTCCCGCGCTGTAGTGGGTGATGAGGCAGCCGACGACGGGCAGGCCAAGTCGCTCGATTGCTCTGTCACTATCCGGCAGGGGCAGACACCGCGTTCCGGGGACGCGCCGCACCCTCCAGGGGGTGCGGTGAGGGCAGCTGAGTGGGCGGGTCTAGGAGACGGCGATGGGGCCGGTGGTGCCGGTGATGCTCCATCCCGTCGCGCCGGGCACGGCTTGGTAGGTCAGGAAGATGCCGCAAAGGGGGCCGCACCAGAGCCGCAGTTCCACTTCGGCGCGGTCATCGAGCAGGAGCACGCGTTCCACGCTGACGACTGCCACCCCGCTGACGACTGCCACCCCGGTGGGTGACTGGGAGAAGAGGGGCAAGATCTCAGCATCGGCGTCGTCGACGAAGCGCACGTCACCGAGCTCCTCGAGTGCCGCCGCGATCAGCTCGAGATCGAGGCCATGGAGGGGTTGATCTGCATCGGACCCGATGACCCGGGCGACCCGGATGTCGTCGAAGGCCTCGCGTCCCCCAAAGGAGTTGTCGACGGTCAGCAGTCGTTTGACGGCGACGGCGATGAGACCGGCTCGGACGGGATCCTCCACCGGGTCGTCGTCGCTGGGAGCCGACGTGTGTTGAGTCTCGATGGAGGCGCTGGTAACGATCCCGTCGTCGATCTCGAAGGTCACTCGTCCCGCCACCAGATCGGCGGTGACCGCAAGGTCCTCGGCATCGCGCCGACCGACCCGCCACATCCGGCCCTCGGCTTCGGCCAACGTAGCGGCGTCTGCCTCGCTCAGGCCGACGAAGCGCTCTCCCGCCGACGCCGGTCCTTCCTGGTCGTCGTCGCCGGCGTCGCCCAGCACGATCCGGGGCGGCTGGGCGGTGCCTTCGGTGCTGCACACGCCGGCGAGATCGCCGCACACCGGCTCTTGGAGGTCGCCTCCTCCCAGGCCGATGGCGGCGGCGATACCGCCGCCGGCGAGGGCCACAACGAGCACCACACCGGTGATTGCGTATCTGAGTTTCATGGTCCCTTCCCTTCATCCCACCTACGACGGTGGCAAGAGCCCGCCCGGTTCCAGGGCGGAACCGGGCGGGTTTGCGTTCGGTTCGGCGGGTGTTGGTCAGGCGCACCGTCCCTCGTGAAGGCGGCGCTGGCACAAGGTGGTGGCCTCAACCGCCATCAGCGCGAAGCCCTCGCCGCCCGCGGTCGGTTCCCAAAGACGTGCAACCGGCAGCCACCAAGAGGAGTCGTCTCCGGGACCGGACACGTCGTAGGTCACCTCGCCAAGATCGCCCACCGTCCGAGACCACCCGGTCCATCCCGGTGCCGGCGCCAACGGCGTCGGCGAAGGTCAGCCCGAGATCCACCATGGTCTCGGCAACGGGTGTAGATCAGCCGCCGGCGGGTACGTACACGAGGTTGACGTCGTCGCTGAGCCGCGCGGTCACGCTCTGCACCTCGCCGTCTACCACCTGTCCCTCGATTTCGAGTCCGTTCGACGTCCGGAACCGGACCGGTCCAATGGGGGTCAGGATGGATGGAGGCCCATCTGGGGCGCAAGAAACCAGGCGGCCGGCTTCCAGCCAGACTCGGACCGATGACGGGGGGTCCTCTCCGAGGTCGGCTGGCCACTGGCTGGCATCGGCGTCGAGAACGTACGTCCCGGCGAAGGGCTCGAGGTCGGCGGCGCTCACTTCGATTCCCGGCTCGGGCGGATCGTCAGCCGCCGAGGCGAGGTAAGTGCTGGACTCCGCAGCCTCGGGGAACACCTGGTCACGGACGTGCTGCAGCTGAGTCGTGACGTCCAGGCGGCCCACGCTGTAGAACAGCCTCCGGTACGACCACAGCTCCCGCTTGAGAAAGCGGCGGACGTCGGCATCGGTGATCTCGCCGAGTTGGGCGACCAAGTCGGCCTGGTCGGCTTCCCAGTCGACGACCGGCAACGAGGTGTCATGGAGACGCGGGAACACAAACTCCCGGTAGAAAGCGAGTGCCAGCGTCGAAGT
Organism: Nocardioidaceae bacterium; assembly: GCA_041606495.1. Lineage (GTDB taxonomy): Bacteria > Actinomycetota > Actinomycetes > Propionibacteriales > Nocardioidaceae > Nocardioides_C. Next base: position 144 of record JBFIWG010000398.1, on the reverse strand, counting down.
GAGGGCGTCGCCGTCGCCTAGCGGGAACGGCGTCGTCAAGTTCGGGGTGTTGCCCAGTACGATGAACGTCAGCCCGTGGTCGGGCACTTTCATGTACAGCGCCGACACCGACGGCGGCCACCTCCCGGCATGCCACTCGATCCG
>JBFIWG010000397.1:0-2582 GCA_041606495.1 Nocardioidaceae bacterium | reverse complement strand
GCGGCGCCGGTGACCTCGGGCAGCAAGGGCATGCAGCTCTACGCCGCGCTGCCCGGCAAGAAGAACGCCGACGAGGTGCGCGACCTCGCCCAGGAGATCGCAAAGGACCTGTCGAAGGCCGAGCCGGACCTGGTGGTGTGGCGGATGACGAAGGCGCTGCGGCCCGGCAAGGTGTTCCTCGACTGGAGCCAGAACACCGGCTCGAAGACCACGATCAGCCCCTACTCGCTGCGGGGGAAGGACAGGCCGACGGTGGCCACCCCGCTGACGTGGGACGAGGTGGAGGCCGGCGCCGAGGAGCGCGGAGAACTGGAGCAGGTCACCTTCGACGAGGTGCTGAAGCGGGTCGAGGAGACCGGTGACGTGTTCGGCGAGCTGCTCTCGGGCTAGGCCCGCTCAGTTGCGCAGCCGGACCATCCGCCACACGTTGCGATCCTCGCAGCGCTGGTAGACCAGCTGGTCGAGCGCGGCCTCTGCCAGCGCCAGGCCGCGGCCACGCTCCGACATCTCGTGGGGCAGCTCTGCGGTGACGGGCATGTCGCAGGGCTCCTCGCCGGAGTCGGAAAGGCATGCCTCGAGCCGGTCGTCCAGGACGTGCAGCCGGAAGCAGTAGGAGACCTCGCCGGACGGCCTTCCGTGCTCCACGACGTTGGCCGCGATCTCGATCACGGCCGTCTCGAACATCATCAGGTCCGCTGCGGCAACCTCGGGGTTCTCGGCACCGGCACGCGCCAGCAGCGAGTGGAGCTCGTCGATGGACGCCGGGACCGCGAGCCCGTCGAGGACGTAGCCGGGCTCACCAGCCATCGGTGGCGTCCGAGACATCGGCGTACGGGCGGAGGACGCGGTCGAGGTTGGTCAGACCGAGCACCATCCGGACCTGCTCCTGCGCGGAGGCGATGCGGAGGTCACCGCCCGCCTGCCGCGCCTTCTTGAGGCCGGCGATCAGCGACCCGAGCCCCGAGGAGTCCACGAAGCTGACCTCGGAGAGGTCCATCACCAGTCGTGTCTGCCCGTCGTCCACGCTCTCGTCGATGAACGCCTTCAGGTTGGCGGCCTCGACCATGTTGAGCCTTCCGACGCAGCTGACCACGGCGGTCGAGTCGTCGATGACCTTCTTGTCGATGTCCATCAGGACATATCTCCTCTGTGCGTTCCGGCGCACGGTGCAGCGCCGCCTTGTAGATGACACTCAACACGAGCAGGTCGTAGGCGACCCACGCGACGTTCACGAAGGTACCGATCGTGCTGGTCGCGTGCCCGGTCCAGAGTCGGACGACCCCGATCAGGCAGGCAAGGACGAGTACGACGGACGCCACCAGCTGGGGCAGGATCAGCCGCCAGGGGAACCGACCGCCGCCCTCCTGCCTGGTCTTCGGCGTGACCACGAACCCGAGCGGCCGACGCAGGAAGACGTTGGCGGCCGCGGTCACGCATGCCCGGATCCAGAGCGGGAAAAGGGCGAGGGAGTACTGGTGTCCCCGCCACGTCTTGACCCCGTAGCCGACCACGAAGAACAACAGCTGGTTCAGGATCATGTAGGGCAGGAAGTGCGCCAGGAAGTCCAGCCCGTAGGCGTGGACCGGCAGCACCCCGAAGCAGAGGTACACCACGGGGGCGGCGATGAAGACGACCGCCGCGAAGCCGGAGAGGTAGCTCCACATCGTCGCGAAGTACATGAGCCGCTGACCGAAGGCCAGGCCCTTCTGCGTCAACGGGTTCTCCCGGAGCATCACCTGGAGCGTGCCCTGCGCCCAGCGCAGTCGCTGCTGCAGCATCGTGCGCAGGTCCTCCGGCGCCATGCCGCGCGCGAGCACCTCGTGGTGGAAGACCGAGCGCCAGCCGAGGCTGTGCAGCCGCATGCAGGTCGCCATGTCCTCGGTGACCGAGATGGTGGCCAGCGGCATCACCGGCTGGGCCTCGTCCGCCCGGTCGACGTCGACGGCGCGCATCAGCGTCCGGATCGACTCGACCGCTCCGAGCGGCGACCAGTCCCGAGCTGCCAGGCGGTCCAGGGCAGCGTCGTCGACGACGACCAGCCCCAGCTCCTCGTCGACCTCGATCGGGAGGTGCTCGATGGCGGCCAGGTCGTCGCGGATCGCGCGCAGGTCGTCGTCGACCAGCCCGCGCGCGGCCGCGTCCACCGACCTCTGGAACTCGTACGTCACGTCGGAGACGGGCTCGCCTCGGCAAAGTCCCGCACGGGCGTGCTCGACGGCCTCGTGAACCCGGCTGATGGCGGCGACGGCGGCCGGTCCGTGACCCGCCGCGGACCGGGCGCTGCGGGCGAGCAGCTTCGACGAGGTCCTGAGGGCGTCCTTGACCGCGGCCTCGACCTCGCGGACGTACCCCACGACCCCGAGCTGCATCAACGCCTCCCGGCGCAGCACCGCGTTCGAGCCGCAGAAGAACGCGGCGTTCCAGCCGTCCTTGCCCTGCTGGATCGGCCCGTAGAACAGGGGAGCCTGGCTGCCCAGCGGATCGGAGTCGCCCACGTTGTCGAACCACTGCGGGGTCTGCACCAGGGCGACCTCGGGGTCCTCGAAGTAGCCCAGGGTGCGGTCCAGGATCCGCTCGTCGGG
>JBFIWG010000396.1:0-2591 GCA_041606495.1 Nocardioidaceae bacterium | reverse complement strand
CGTAAACCGCTCGAACACCCGCTTGCGATGCTTCCAGGCGATTCCGGGCCCGTCGTCGTCCACGGTGAGCACGGCGGTCTCGGCGGTGCCGGTGAGAGTCACCTGCACGGTACGTCGCGCGTGCCGGAGCGCGTTGCTGACGAGGTTGCGGACGACCTGCTCGAGCAGGGCGGGGTCCCCGACGACCTGGACTGCCGCCACGTGCTTGATGTCGATCGTCACTCCCCGGCGTCGGCTGTCAGCACGGACGGCCGTCACTACGCCGTAGACGGCGTCATCAAGGTCGACCGGCTGCCGGACCCGGCCAACCATGCCGGCATCGCTTCGGGCAAGCAGGAGCAGCTGGTCCACCATCGCCTGCATGCGCAGCGTCTCGACCAGGAGGTCGGGAAGGTCCGCGACCGAGGTCGTGCTCTCGCCGCGTTGTGCCGTCTCGATCTGCGCGCGCAGGCTGGCGATCGGGCTTCTGAGCTCATGAGCTGCATCCGCGAGGAACCGGCGCTGTGCTTCCGCGCTGTCGTGCAGTCGGCCGAGCATGGCGTTGATGGTGCGGGCGAGGCGACCGATCTCGTCCGTCCGACTGGGCTCGGGCACACGCTGCCCCAGCTGCGTGTCGGTGATGACGTCGGCTTGCTCGCGGATGGCGGAGACAGGCGCCATGGCGCGCCCGACAGCGAGCCAGAGCAGCCCGCTGAGCGGCAGCAGCAGCAGGAAGAGACCGATCGTGCCCTTCTCGACGGCCGCCTGGACGACGTCCTCGACGTCCTCGGTGGAGATGGCCACGAACACGGTCGCAGGTCCGTCCGGGGTCGTGGTGCCGAGAGCCACCGTGCGGTACGGCCCGGACCCGACGACGGGCAGCTCGTCGACGGCTAGGCGCTGCCAGCTGCCCGGTGGCTGGATCGGAAGCGGCAGGACCGTGTCCCCCGGCACGTTCGTCGTCCGGCTGATCACCTCGTCGCCAAGCACGACCTGAACCACGGTCTCCCCGTCGTCCTCGAGAGGTAGGCGGCGCGGGAGGTTCCCCTCGGCAGCCAGATCGGCCACCTGTCCGGCCCGGTTGTTGGCATTCCACTCGGCGGCGTCGATGAACTCGGCCCGCACGTTCCAGATGATCAGCGCACCACCCACCGCGAGGATGGTGAGGGCGGCCAGCGTGGTCAGCAGCACGATGCGGAGACGAAGTGACATGACGGCTGCCTCACGCACCGCTGGCGTTCAAAGCGGGACTCTCGATCAGGTAGCCCCGGCCACGGACGGTGCTGACCGTGCTAGTCCCGAAGGGCTGGTCGACCTTGCGGCGGAGGTAGCCGATGTACACCTCCACCACGTTGGCGTCACGGGCGGCACTGTCCCCCCACACCTCCTCGAGGATGTCTTCCTTCGAGCACACGCGGCCGGTGTTGCGGACGAGGTACTCCAGCAGGGCGAACTCCCGGTGAGTCAGCGTGATCGGATCCTCCCCCCGCCGGACGGTACGCCGCCTCGGGTCGAGCACGAGGTCGCCCACGGAGAGCTCGGCCGGCATGCCGACCGGGCCACGCCTGGCGAGAGCCCGGCACCGCGCCACCAGCACTGAGAAGGAGAACGGCTTGCGCAGGAAGTCGTCGGCGCCGAGGTTGAGGCAGTCGGTCTCGTCGGTCTCGCGGTCCTTCGCCGTGAGCACCAGGATCGGCGTCCAGAACCCTTCGTTCCTGAGCCGACGGCAGACCTCGAGTCCGGACATCCTGGGGAGCATCAGGTCGAGGACGATGATGTCGAAGAAGGACTCCTTCGCCAGGTGGTAGCCCGCCTGACCGTCCGAGGCGGTGACCACATCGAAGCCGCGGTCACCGAGTCCGCGCGCCAAGGCGCGGGCCAGGCGAGGCTCGTCGTCGACGACCAGCACTCGCATGACCCACGACCTCTCGGCTAACTCACGCCGGTGCGACCGCCGCGAGCTCCTTCCTGCTCTTCGCGAACCGCAGGTACAACGACGGTACGACGAAGAGGTTGAGCAGCGTGCCTGTCAGCAGGCCGCCCAGGATCACCACGGCCATCGGGTGCTCGATCTCCTGACCGGGGATGGAGCCGGCGACCACGAGGGGAACCAGGGCGAGCGCGGTGGTACCCATCGTCATCAGGATCGGGGTGAGCCTCTCCTTGGCCGCTCGGATCACCAGCTCCGGTCCGAACGCCTGACCCTCCTCGTGCTCCAGGTGCTGCGCGTGGCTGATCAGCATGATCGCGTTGCGGGCGATGATCCCGAACACCGCCAGGAAGCCGACCATCGAGCCCAGCGAGATGATGCCGTCGCTGAAGAATGCCGCGATCACTCCGCCGACCAGCGCGATCGGCAGGCTGAAGAACGCCAGCGTCGCGAGCCGCCAGCTGCGGAACGATGCCTGCAGCAGCAGGAAGATCAGGATCGCTGCCGCACCGGCCGAGATGAGCAGCCGCTGCTGCGCCGCCTGGCGCTCGGTGTACTCGCCGAGCATCTCCGCGCGGTACTCCAACGGCCACTCCACGCCGGCCAGCACCTTCTCCACGTCGGCCACGACGGCGCCGAGGTCCCGGCTGTCGTCGATGTTCGCGCCCACGTCGAGAGTCCG
>JBFIWG010000395.1:0-2608 GCA_041606495.1 Nocardioidaceae bacterium | reverse complement strand
TCCTTCAGCAGCCACGGCGCACAGGCGTCGCGCTCGCCGATGCTCGGCTTGTTGTCCGGCGGGGCGCAGCGGACCGTCGCCACCATGCGGGTGCCGATGAGCCGCTGGCCGTCGCCCGCGTGCTCGGAGGTTGCCCGTGCCGCGAGTCCGACCCGGTGCAGCGCGGCGAACAACCAGTCCCCGGACCGGTCGCCGGTGAAGATCCGGCCGGTCCGGTTGCCGCCGTTCGCGGCCGGGGCCAGCCCCATGATCAGCACGCGCGGGGCCTCGACGCCCCAACCGGCCACCGGCCGACCCCAGTAGGGCTCACCGGCGAAGGAGGCCCGTTTGGCGTGGGCCACGTCCTCGCGCCAGGTCACCAGCCGCGTGCAGGCCCGGCACACCGACATCGCGCCGCACAGGGCGTCCAGGTCGCCGATCGTCTCCGCGAGTCGCGCAACGCCCTCAGGGGAGTCCGCGACAGGGGTGTCCGCGGCTGCAGGGTCGTCGGGCCAACCAGTGCCCGGTGGAACGGGGCTGGGGAACGGACGGCCCGTGATCGGGTGCGGCAGCAGAACCTCGGACATGGGAGCCATCCTGCCCGAGGGCCGGCATGCCGGTTGCTCAGGCGACCGACCAGGCGATGCCGTCGAGGATGTCGGCCTCGGAGACCAGCAACGAGTCGACGTGGGTACGCCGCAGCACCCGGTCCAGGATCAGCGCTCCGGCGCCGATCACGTCCGCGCGTCCGGGGTGCATGTACGGCAGCGCCAGCCGCTGGTCCCGGCTCATGTGCAGCAACGTGTTCGCGGTGGCGTGCACGTCCTCGACGCCGAGCACGGCCTGGTCGATCGCCTCGGCGTCGTACTCCGGCAGCCCGAGCACGCCCGCGGTCACGGTGGTGATGGTGCCGGCCACGCCCACGGCGGTCCGCGCGTCGGCCAGAGGTACGACGGTCCGGTCGAGCACCGCCTCCACCTCGGCGATCGTCTCGGCGATCTCGGCCTCGCTCGGCGGGTCGGTGTGCAGATGTCGCTCGGTCATCCGGACCGCGCCGATGTCGAGCGACTCGGCCGCACGCACGTGGCCGTGCCGGTCCCCAACGATCAGCTCGGTGGACCCGCCGCCGATGTCGATCACCAGGAACGGCCCGGGCAGGTCGCGACCGGTCAGCCCGCGGGTCGCCCCGTCGTACGCCAGCTGCGCCTCCTCGTCGCCGGTGACCACCTCGGGCTTCACGCCCAGCCTCGACTCGACCCCCTGCATGAAGGCGGCGGCGTTGGTGGCGTCACGAGCGGCGGAGGTGGCGCAGAAGCGGAGCGCCTGCACGTCGTGGGCGCGGACCAGGTCGGCGTACTCGTCGACTGCGGCGAAGGTGCGCTCGAGGGCCTCGTCGGCGAACCGCCCGGTGCGGTCCACGTCCTGGCCGAGCCGGACCATCCGCATCTCCCGGACCAGGACGTGCTCGCGGCCGGTCGCGGGGTCAAGGTCGGCCACCAGGAGCTTGATGGTGTTGGTCCCGCAGTCGACCCCCGCGACCCGGGTCATACGCCGTCGGCCTCGTCGGCGGTGACGCAGGGGCCGGCGGCCCAGAACTCTCCGAGAAGGTCGAGGACTTCGTCACCGAGCGGGTTCACTCCGCGCCCCTGGGCCAGGGACTGGCCCGCGAGGACGTGGAGGCACTTGACCCGGTGCGGCATGCCGCCGGCGGACACCCCGGCGATCTCGGGCACCTCCCCGATCGACTCCCGGAACGTCAGGTATGCCTCGTGCGCCCGGCGGTAGGCCTCGGCGAGCTCGGGGTCGCTCTCGAGCCGGTCCGACATCTCCTTCATCAGGCCGGAGGCCTCGAGGGTGCCGATCATCGACGCCGCCCGGGGGCAGGTCAGGTAGAACGTGGTCGGGAAGGGCGTGCCGTCGTCGAGACGAGGCTCCGTCGCGACGACGTCCGGATTGCCGCAGGGGCAACGGTGGCCGATGTCGTGGATGGACCGAGGCGGACGGCCGAGCTGCGCGTGGATGACTGCTTCGTCGCGGGATTCGACCGGGCTCAATTTTCCTTCTTCTTCTTGGGCGCCTGGATCTCGTCGGCCGGCACCGGCACATCCTCGGGGTGGCCGGCCGCGACCACGCTGCCCCACGCGGTCTCCCACCACTGCGGCTCGTTCGTCACCGTCAGGGCGTCAGGGTTGGACAGGGAGTCCTCGTGGTCGAGCGGCTCACCGTCCTCACCGATCACCTGGAAGCCGATCTCGCCGGGCATCACCCAGCCGAACCGCTGCGTGGCCTGCGCCTCGACGTAGGCCGGGTCGTCCCAGCGCTTCTTCTCACGCTCGAGGTCGGCGATGTTGGCCTTCGACTCCTCGATGCTGGCACGCAGCGCGGACAGGTGCTCCTTCTGCTCGAGATAGGCCCGCATGCTGGAGGCGTAGGACACCATCAGCACCGCCAGCACGAGCACGAGGATCGCTGCCCGGCCGGTGAAGCGGGCTCGCGGTGGCCGTTGCACGCCCGGCGCCGGGCGGGGTCGTGCCGCGCCAGAGCGCTGGCCCGGGCGCGATGCGGGGCGTGACCCGGCCCGCGGGCGGGAGGGACGGTTCGACGTACCCCGGGAACCGGATCCCCGGGG
>JBFIWG010000394.1:0-2650 GCA_041606495.1 Nocardioidaceae bacterium | reverse complement strand
GCAACCCTGCCGCGTCGGTGCCCGCCGGGTTCGCGGCGGACGGGCTACCGCTGGCGGTCCAGCTCGTCGCCCGCCCCGACGACGAGGGCACGATCCTCAACCTCGCCGCCCAGCTGGACGCGGCCCGACCCTGGGCGGATGCCCGGCCAACGGTGGGCTGAACCTCAGCTGGCCTTCTTCTTCGCGGCGGTCTTCTTGGTGGCGGTCTTCTTCGCCGTGCTCTTCTTGGCGGTCGACTTCTTGGTCGCGGTCTTCTTGGCGGGCTTCTTCTCGGCCTCACCATCGGCCTGCCCGTCGCCGGTCTCCGCGGCCTCGCCACGGGAGGTCTTCGCCGCCTCCACACTGCGCTGGAGCGCCGCGAGGAGGTCGACCACCTCGCCGCTGCTGGCCGCAGGCTCGGGCGCGCGCTTGACCTCACCGCCCTCGAGCTTGGCCTTCACCAGCGCCTCGACGGCACTGGCGTAGTCGTCCTCGTAGTCGTTGGGGTCGAAGTCGCCGGCCAGGGTCTCCACCAGCATCCGCGCCATCTTGACCTCTTGCGGCTTCGCGGCGTTCTCGGTGTCCTCGAGCGTCGAGAAGTCGGGCTTGCGGATCTCGTCGGGCCACATCATCGTCTGCATCACGATCACTTCGTCGCGCACGCGCAGCACTGCGGTGGTCATCCGGTTTCGCAGCGACACCGTGACCACGGCCATCCGGTCGGCCTCGACCAGCGCCTGACGCAGCAGCGCGTAGGCCTTCGCGGCGGCCTTGTCGGGCTCGAGGTAGTACGACTTCTCCAGCAGCATCGGATCGATCTGCTCACTCGGCACGAACTTCTCGACCGAGATCTCGCGGCTGCTGCTCGAAGGCAGCTCGGCCAGGTCGTCGTCGTCGAGGATCACCATCTGCCCGTCGTCGGTCTCGTAGCCCTTGGCGATGTCGGCGTACTCGACCTCCTCGCCGTCGATGCTGCACACCCGCTTGTACTTGATGCGGCCGCCGTCCTTGGCATGGACCTGCCGGAACTGGACGTCGTGGCTCTCGGTCGCGGCGTACAGCTTGACCGGCACGCTCACCAGGCCGAAGGACACGGCGCCTTTCCAGATGGCACGCATGGGGGAAGCCCTCTCTCTCGCCGCTCGTCCTCACAGTATGTACGTCAGGATGTACCCATGCGGCCGATGCTGGCTAGTCGAGGGAGCTCTGTCCCGACCGGACCCGAGTGGGTGCACGAGGTCAAGTGGGACGGCATGCGCGTGCTCGTCGACATCTCCGACGGCAGGCTGCGGGTGTTCAGCCGCAACGAGAACGACGTGACGGTCAGCTTCCCCGAGCTGGCGGACCTCGCCGACCTCGGCCACGACGTGCTGCTCGACGGTGAAGTGGTGGCGATGGCCGGCGGCGTACCCACCTTCGCGGCACTGGCCGACCGGATGCACGTCAGCAGCGCGTCGCGGGCGCGCACTCTGTCCCGCACCAACCCGGTGACCCTGCTGGTCTTCGACGTGCTCCGGCTCGATGGCCGCGACCTGACCGGCGAGCCGCTGTCGGTACGACGGTCCGCGCTGGAGTTGCTCGGCCTGAGCGGCGTGCACTGGCAGGTGCCGGCGACGTACGACGACGGCCTCATGCTGCAGAAGGCGACCACCGAGCAGGGCCTCGAGGGTGTGGTCAGCAAGAAGCTGTCCTCGCGCTACCACTTCGGTCGGCGCAGCAAGGACTGGCTCAAGTTCCCCAATCGACCGAGCGGGTCCTACGTCGTGGGCGGCTGGCGCTACGAGACCGACTCCGACTCCCGCGTCGGAGCGGTGCTGGTCGGCGAGCCCGGTCCTCACGGACTGCTCTACCGAGGCAGGGTGGGCAGCGGGATCGCTGGACGCAAGGCCGAGCAGCTCATGGAGCTGCTCGCGCCACTGTCGACAAACGGCCCGCCGTTTCGCGACGAGGTGCCTCGGATGGATGCCAACGGCACGGTGTGGGTGCGACCCGAGCTGGTCGTCGAGGTGCAGTCGCTCGGCCTCACCGGCGGGGGGCGGCTGCGGCAGCCGAGCTACCAGGGCGTGCGGACCGACCTGACCATGGACGACCTGACGGGGGAGCGAGGAGCGTAGTGGCGGACATCCAGGTGGAGGTCGAGGGGCGCCGGCTCAAGCTCAGCAACCTCGACAAGGTGCTCTACCCGACAACCGGCACCACCAAGGGGGAGGTGCTCAACTACTACGCCCGGATCGCGCCGCTGATGCTGCCGCACCTGGCCGACCGCGCCGTGACCCGGATCCGCTGGCCCAACGGCACCGCCGAGGGCTCGTTCTTCGAGAAGAACCTCCCGGCCGGCGCCCCGGACTGGCTGCGCACCGTCACCGTGCCGTCGACCGGCTCGCGCGGCGGAGGCGACAAGATCACCTACCCGATCATCGACGGGCTGGCCGCGCTGACCTATCTGGCGAACCTGGCGTCGCTCGAGCTGCACGTGCACCAGTGGACGGTGGGCAGGAACGGGCAGCCAAAGAACCCGGACCGGCTGGTGATCGACCTCGATCCCGGCGCCCCGGCGGACCTTCACGAGTGCGCGCGGGTGGCGCTGCTGGTGCGCGACCGGCTCGAGGAGATGGGACTGTCCGCGGCGCCGGTGACCTCGGGCAGCAAGGGCATGCAGCTCTACGCCGCG
>JBFIWG010000393.1:0-2651 GCA_041606495.1 Nocardioidaceae bacterium | reverse complement strand
TGGGGAACTCCCAGAAGTCAGGCATGAGCCGCGGGTGCGGGTACGACGACAGGCCCTTGCCGACGCCGTGCTGCACCTCCTGACGGAAGCGCGCGAGCTGCTCGGCCTCAAGCCGGCCCTCAAGGTAGGAACGAGCGTAGATGCCGGGGGAGGCGTGCCCCTGGATGAAGACGTGGTCGCCGCCGCCCGGGTGGTCCTTGCCGCGGAAGAAGTGGTTGAAGTCCACCTCGTAGAGGCTGGCGGAGGACTGGTAGGTGGCGATGTGACCGCCGACCTCGAGGCCCTTGCGGTTGGCGCTGGAGACCATGACCGCGGCGTTCCAGCGGATGAAGGCACGGATGCGCCGTTCGATCTCCTCATCACCGGGGAACCAGGGCTCTCGTTCGGGCGGGATGGTGTTGATGTAGTCGGTGCTGCGAAGCGCCGGGACGCCGACGTGCTTCTCGCGTGCGCGCTCGAGGAGCTTGAGCATCACGTAGCGCGCACGGCTGCGGCCGCGCTCGTCTAGGAGTGCATCGAGCGAGTCGAGCCACTCTTGGGTCTCGTCCGGGTCGATGTCCGGCAGTTGCGTGGGAAGGCCCTCGTGAATGATCGAGGGGCGTTCAGATCCTGAAGCCACGGTTCCTCTGCTCTCAGTTCAAGATGTGCGTGCGAGGACACTCGGGTCGCAAGTCCCTCTCCTGCATCGTGTCACGTCCGTCCGCCACACGGAATTTACCCGTCAGTAGTCCCGGCCCGCGGGCGCGGGCGCAGGACGCCGGCTCTTGAGAGTTTTTGGGCAGACGACCGGGCTTGCGCAGTAGCCTGTGAAACGTCGCGGGTTGCGCGGGAGGGTGACTTCCGATGGACTACGCGGCAGACCAGGAGCACACCCTGTGCTCGGACCACATCGTTTGGAGGAGTCAGTTGAGCGCGACCGCGGGTGGCGCGGACACCCAGAATGCCGGAGTTCGGCTCGGGTTCAAGTCCGGAATGGTCGTCCAGGAGCTCGGATGGGATGAGGACGTCGACGACGAGCTCCGAGTGCAGATCGAGGACACCATCGACGCCGACATGGTCGACGGCGAGTACGGCAACGTAGTGGACTCTGTTCTCCTGTGGTGGCGCGATGAGGACGGCGATCTCGTCGACGCGCTCGTGGACTCGCTCACCGACCTCGTCAGCGGCGGGGTCATCTGGCTCCTCACGCCAAAGGTCGGGCGGCCCAGCTCGGTCGATCCGGCCGATGTCTCCGAGGCAGCATCGGTGGCCGGCTTGGCGATGACGACCACCGCGGCCGTCAGCAAGGACTGGGCAGCGACCCGACTCGTCGCACCCAAGTCCACGCACTGACCTCCTGCCCGGGCAGCCCCCGGCGTGACACGTAGTTACAGTTGGCCCGACTTCACGTCGAAGGGGGCCGTCGGATGCAGAAGCCAGCCGGGCGACTCGCCAGGTCGCTGACGGCCGTTCGGGTGCTCACATCAGCCGGAGTGGTGCGTCCTTACCCGCCGCGCGTCCTCGCGGGTATCGCACGGACTCTGGTTCGGTGGGGTCGCGGTCCGGCCGGCGGCTACATCTCCCTCGCCCAGCGGGCGCCGGGCCAGGTCGGCATCATCGACGAGCGTGGCGCCCTCACCTTCCAGGAGCTGCACGAGCGATCGAACGCCCTGGCGAGATCCCTGCGCCGGCTCGGAGTTCGTGAGGGAGACTCAGTCGCCGTCCTCTGCCGCAACCACCGTGGCTTCGTCGAGACCACCGTCGCGGTCGCCAAGCTCGGTGCGGACGTGCTCTACCTGAACACCGCGTTCGCCGCACCACAGCTGGGCGAGGTCTGTCAGCGGGAGCGGCCGGCGGCCGTCGTGTACGACGAGGAGTTCGAGGGACTCGTCGACCGGGCCGGCGTCGAGGCCAGACGCGTGATCGGCTGGCAGGACTCCGACTCGGTCGACTGGCCGACGCTCGACGCGCTCATCGCCGCTGGCGAGACATCCGACCTGCCACCGCCGAGCCGGCGTTCGCGCTCGGTGATCCTGACCTCGGGCACGACCGGCAATCCTAAGGGGGCACCGCGTGGCGAGGGCTCCTTCGAGGCCGGAGTCGCGCTGCTGTCCCGGCTTCCGCTCAAGACTGGCTGGACCTGCCACATCGCCGCCCCGCTCTTCCACACCTGGGGGTGGGCGCACCTGGCTCTCGGGATGCTGCTGGGCACCACGATCGTGCTGCGGCGCCGATTCGAGCCCGAAGAATGCCTGCAGGCGGTGACCGAGAACGGCTGCGACTCGCTGGTCGTGATCCCGGTGATGATGCAGCGCATCCTGCAGCTGCCGGCGTCGACCCTGGCGTCGTACGACCTGTCCCGAATGAAGGTCGTCGCCGCCTCGGGGTCCGCCCTGCCCGGCGATCTCGGCAACTCGTGGATGGACCGCTTCGGCGACCACCTCTACAACGTCTACGGCTCCACCGAGGTGGCCTGGGCGACGATCGCTCAGCCCGAGGAGCTGAGAGCAGCTCCAGGTACGGCGGGCCGACCTCCGCACGCAACCGTCGTGAAGGTGCTCGACGAAGAGGGGCTCGAGGTCGCGCAGGGGAGGACAGGGCGCATCTTCGTGGGCAACTCGATGCTGTTCGAGGGGTACACCGGAGGGGGCACCAAGGACATGGTCCGCGGA
>JBFIWG010000392.1:0-2671 GCA_041606495.1 Nocardioidaceae bacterium | reverse complement strand
GCATCGACCTCGAGACCGGCGCCTTCGTCGGGCAGTTCATGCTCATTCTCAGGAGCGTCGAGCACCGTGGCGGGGCACTCGGCTACGTGCTCCACCCCGAGCAACAGGGGAGGGGGCTGGCCACTGAAGGCGCCCGCGCGATGCTGAAGGTCGGCTTCGAGCTGCTCTCCCTGCACCGAATCGTCGCCGGTCTGGACGCCCGCAACGTGGGGTCCGCCGCCGTACTCTCCAAGCTGGGCATGCGCCGCGAGGCGCACTTCGTGCGCAACGAGCTGGTCGACGGGGTCTGGACGGACGAGATGCTCTACGCGCTGCTCGCCGACGAGTGGGCGAGCATGCCGTCGAGCTCGGACATCTCCTGGAAGACCACGGCGCCTGCGTCCTCGAGCAGCTCCACCGGGGTCAACCCGCCGGCGTAGCCATAGACAGCCATCCCGGCCGCCAGGGCGGCGCGAACACCGTACGCGCTGTCCTCCACGACCGCGCACAGGCCCGGCGCCACCCCCATCTGACGGGCCGCGTGCAGGAACAGGTCCGGCGCCGGTTTGCCATGCTGGACCTCGCTGGCGCTGAAGATCCGGCCGGCGAAGCGTTCGTGAAGCTCGGTCAGCCACGCCGGAGACCGCGACCAGGTCGCTGTCGAAGGCGCGGTAGATCTCGAGCGTCGACTCCCCGTCGCAGTCGAAGATCACCAGCTGAGTCCGGCGCATGGTGAGACACCCTAGTCACCAGGGGCGCGCTGATGCTGGTTGAGTGAGGGCATGGACGAGCAGTGGTGGAAGAGCGCCGTGGTCTACCAGATCTACCCGCGCAGCTTCAGCGACTCCGACGGCGACGGAATAGGCGACCTGCGCGGGGTCATCGACCGGTTGGACTACCTGGAGCGCCTGGGCGTCGACGTGGTGTGGTTGTCCCCGGTGTATCCGTCGCCGATGGACGACAACGGCTACGACATCAGCGACTACCAGGACATCGACCCGGTGTTCGGAGACCTCGTCGACTTCGACGAGCTGGTCAAGGGCCTGCACTCGCGAGGGATCAAGCTAGTGATGGACCTCGTGGTCAACCACACCTCCGACGAACACGCCTGGTTCGTCGAGTCCCGCTCGGATCGGTCCTCACCGAAACGTGACTGGTACTGGTGGCGCCCCGCGCGCCCTGGGACAGTGCCCGGTGAGCCGGGGGCCGAGCCGAACAACTGGGGCTCCTTCTTCTCCGGGCCGGCCTGGGAGTACGACGAGGCGACGGGGGAGTACTACCTGCACCTGTTCTCCAGGAAGCAGCCGGACCTGAACTGGGAGAACCCCGAGGTCCGCGACGCCGTCTACTCGATGATGCGCTGGTGGCTGGACCGGGGCATCGACGGCTTCCGGATGGACGTCGTCAACTTCATCTCCAAGGTTGCCGACCTGCCGGACGGGGAGGTGCCGGCAGGGGAGAGGTACGGCGATGGGACGCCGTACGTCTTCTCGGGTCCGCGGATCCACGAGTTCCTCCACGAGATGCACCAGCGTGTCTTCGCCGGCCACCACAAGCCACTGCTGCTGGTCGGCGAGATGCCCGGGGTCACGGTCGAGGAGGCAGTGCTGTTCACCGATCCTGCGCGCCAGGAGGTGGACATGGTGTTCCAGTTCGAGCACATGAACATCGACCAGGGGCAGGGCAAGTGGGACGTGCTGCCCTTCGACCTGAGGCGGCTAAAGGCCTCGCTCGGCAGGTGGCAGCGCGGGCTCGCCGAGAGCGGCTGGAACAGCTTGTACTTGAACAACCACGACCAGCCACGGGTGGTCTCCCGGTTCGGCGACGACGGGAAGTACCGGGTCCGCTCCGCGAAGATGCTCGGCACCGTGCTGCACCTGCACCGAGGCACGCCCTACGTCTACCAGGGCGAGGAGCTCGGGATGACCAACACGGTCTTCACCGATGTCACTGCCTTCCGCGACATCGAGTCGGTGAACCACCACGGGGCGGCCACCAGGCTGGGGCGTACGTCGGAGGAGGTGCTCGTGGCACTGCGGAAGATGTCGCGCGACAACGCCCGGACCCCGATGCAGTGGGACGACTCACCTCATGCCGGGTTCACCAAGGGGCAGCCCTGGATCGAGGTGAACCCCAACCACGTCGAGATCAACGCCGCGGCTCAGGAGGACGACCCGGACTCGGTGCTGGCGTACTACCGCCGGCTGATCGACCTGCGCCATCGGGAGCCGGTGGTCGCGCACGGTGACTTCACCATGCTGTTGGAGGCACATCCGTTCGTGTACGCGTTCACCCGAAGGCTCGAGGACACCGAGCTCCTCGTGCTGGGCAACTTCTCCGGCGACGAGCAGGGGATCGACGTACCCGACTTCGAGTCGTGGCGCGACAGCGACCTGCTCCTGGGCAACGTCGCGGAGCCTGCTCCCGACAGCTTGGCGCCCTGGGAGGCGCGCGTCCTGCTGAGGCGGCGACCTGGCTGATCAGGAGTTGGCGCCGCGGGCAGCGACCTGCCAGCGGTCGACCACCATGAGCCCGTCGAGCACGAGGATCTCATCGGCGAGGTTCACTGCGCTGCAGACGTGGTTAGGCACCACCCGCACCGTCGTACCCAGTGGTGGTCGGGGAGTGTGCTCGGGCCAGGTCACGACTGCGTGGTGCTCGGACAGCTGCCCGATCCGGGCGTCCGGGTGGT
>JBFIWG010000391.1:0-2677 GCA_041606495.1 Nocardioidaceae bacterium | reverse complement strand
TCGATCGCCGGGTCGCCCACACAGGCCGCGTCCAGGTCGATCAGGGCCGCCCGCCCGTCGACCCCGATGACGACCTGGTCGGTGGAGAAGTCACCGTGCAGCATCGCCTTGTGGTGCCTGAGCTCCTCCAGTCGGGACGCACACCGGGTCGCGACATCGAGCACGTGCGGCGCCAGATGGGGGAGGAGCCGGGCGACCTCGTCGGCAGCAGCCCTGGCATCTGCGGCCTCCGCGTCCGGACCGCGCAGGCCCAGGCGCCGGTGCGTAGGCCCCGCGTGGAGCTGGGCGACCGCACGGCCGGCGGCCTCGAAGCTGGTCGCCTCGGGAGGCAAGGCTGACAGCGGGGCACCGGCGATCCACTCGACGGCGATCAGGTCGTAGCGCCGGGTTCGCCCGAGCAGCGCGGGCGTCCGCGGCTCGCCCCCGGACAGGACCCGGTAGGCGCGACGGTGCTGGTACGACTCGGTGTGCCGGTAGGCCCGAAGGAGGATCCGACCGCCATCGGCTGTGTCCAGAACGCCGACCCATCGTCGTTCCGGGTTGTGTCTCAGGGTCTCGAGCGCGGTGTCGCTGCCGGGGTTCAGTCCGGGCAGTGTCCGGTCGAGCAGCCGCGCACGGGACGGCCCGTCGTACAGCCTGGCGAGCGCGGGCAGGTCCCGGTCGCCCGCGAGCGTGGTCACAACCAGGCCGATCGTCGGCTCGAACGCGAGCACAGCGTCGGGAGCACTCTCCATCGTCTTGTCCGCCTTCGCTGCGCTGGTGGTGGCGTAGGTCTTGGCCAAGCAGCGGACGGTCTCCCCGTCAGCTTTGCCGAGACGGAACGCCAGGGTGCAGCTTGTGCCAGGCTTGTAACGCATCCTCTGCCCGTCCACCACGCACTCCTGGCCGGTGCGGTCGGACAGCCACTCGGCCATCGCCTCGGCGTCGAGGAGGAGTGGCAGACCACCGACCTCCTGGTCCCGCTCGGCGACCTGGCGGTCATCTGGACTCAGCATGAGCGCTACCTCCCCCGTGTCGTGCCAGCACTTCCTCGGGGACGCCGTCGTCGAGGATCTGGCCCCGGTCCAGCCACACCGCGCGGGAGCACCCGCGCACCGCTGTGAGGTCGTGGGTGATCAGGAACGTCGTACGTCCCTCGATCAGCCGGTCGAGCGCGGTGGCGACCTCCCGCTCGGTCTTCTTGTCCAGTCCGGTCAGCGCCTCGTCCAGGACGACGATCGGGGCGTCGCGCAGGGCCGCGCGGGCGATCGCGATGCGCTGCCGCTCACCGCCGGACAGCGTGTCCCCGCGTTCCCCCACCACGGTGTCGTACCCCTGCGGGAGGTGCAGGATGAACTCGTGCGCCCCGGCCAGGCGGGCGGCCGCGATGACCTGCGCCTCGGTTGCGTCCGGGACGCCGAGCGCGATGTTCTCCCGGATCGTGAGGGCGAACAGGACACTGTCCTGCAGGACCACCGCGACCTGGGGGCGGACGGACGCCAGGGTGAGGTTCCGCAGGTCCTGACCGTCGATCTCGACCCTGCCCTGCGTCGGGTCGCACAGCCGGGACAGCAGCATCGCGAGGCTCGACTTCCCGGCCCCCGAGGGGCCGACCACGGCCACCCGCTGGCCCGCAGGGACAAGGAGGTCGATCCCGCGCAGCACCGGGCGCCCAGGCTCGTACTCCATCCAGACGTCGTCGAGCCGGACCTCACCGACAAAGCGCTCCGCCGGGTGCGCCCACGGCCAGTCCACTACGTCAGGCTCCCGGTCGAGCACGTCCTGGATCCGCTCGCAGGACGCGGCCGCCTGGGCGATCCGACCGGTGTACTTCGCGACGTCGCGCATCGGCTTGAACGCGGCCTTCAGGTAGGTCAGGAACACCACCAGCTCACCCGGCGTCAACGCTCCGGCGACGACTCGCTGGGCTCCGACGAAGAGCACCACGGCGGTGGCGACCCCGACCAGCACGTCGGTCTTGCGTTCCAGCCCGGCCGTCAGCCGCTTGGCCTTCACGCCATCGCGCATCGACTTGGCGTTGCTGTTGCGGAAGCTCTGCTGCATCTGCGACTCGAGGGAGTAGGACTGCACCACCCGCATCGAGGACAGCGTCTCGGTCGCCAGCGATGCCAGGGCGCCCTCGGCCGCTCGCTGCTTGCGCGCGACGGCATTGATCCGGCCCGTGATCCTGACGTTGAACAGTGAGAACGCCGGCAGCACCAGCAGCATCACGGTGGCCAGCCGCCAGTCGAGCACCGCGACCACGACGATCATGCCCGCGAGGGTGAGGAAGTTGCCGGCCAGCGGGAGCGCCGCCGTGACCGCGACCTCCCGAAGCCGCCCGATGTCGCTGGTCACCCGGGTGACCAGGTCGCCGGTCCGCGCCCGGTCGTGGAAGGTCATCGACAGCCGGTTGAGATGGGCGTACAGGTCGGCCCGGACCGCGGCGAGCAGCCGGATGCCGGCCAGTGCGAACGCGAGCGTCATCAGGTACGACGCCAACGCGCGCCCGGCTGTGATCAGCACCAGGGCGAGGCTGGCGAGGAGCAGGACCCGGTCGAGGTCGGAGGCTAACGACACCTCGACCGCGCCGGGGTCGCGGGCGTTGATGACGCCGTCGATGACGAACTTCAACGGCCACGGCTCGAGCAGCCGCATCGCCACCTCGACGAAGAGCGCCAGCGACCCGCCCAGGAGC
>JBFIWG010000390.1:0-2694 GCA_041606495.1 Nocardioidaceae bacterium | reverse complement strand
GATCGCCGGCCTCGTGGAGCAGGACCTCGACGCCTGACCCGTCGCAACAACGTCATACGCCCCGTCGGCTATAGCCGGCGGGGCGTATGACGTTAGCGGGGGTACGACGGTCAGCCGGACGACTTCAACGCGTGGTAGACCGCCCGAGCTCCGACCGCACGCTCCAGCTCTCTCGTGATCGAGGTGAAGAACTGGTTCCGGTAGGTCTCGTCGGTCACGGCGTACACCGTGAAGTAGAGCCCGGAGAAGGCCGCCAGGAACACCGAGACCTGGACCAGCTCGACGGTCACGAAGTCGAGGCCGAGGATGCTCTGCGGCACGGCGCCGATCCAGCTCTCCACCACGTTCTTCTTCATGGCGACGGCGCCGAAGACGATGAAGAAGGCCAGCACGGAGACAGAGAGCAGCAGGACCTGGACCACCTGCGCGACGAGCAGAACCAGGATCAGGTTGGCCTTCTGGAAACCTCGCACCGAGGTATCCCGGTGGATCGCGACGCCCGAGGCGGCAAGCTCCTGGGCGGCCGACTCCAGCGGGGTTCCCTTGCAGGCGACGGCGAGGCGTTCGGGGTCGGTCACGTCGTCGACCTGGTCGAGCTCCTCGGGGAGCCGGACGAGCAGGAAGACCACGGCGATGCCTGCGAACAGGAGCACCGTCACCCACATCACTCCCCCGTCGAGCTCGGCGGAGACCTGCCAGACCTCGGCGTTGATGAACAGGAACGTCACGAACAGCAGCAGCAGAGGCAGAGCACGCGTCACCAGCGGGAACAGCAGGCCCAGGCTGGCGAAGGTCCGCGCCACCGCCCAGCGCGCGATCGCCCACGCTCGCAGGACCGTCGCGGCGTAGACCGCGAGCACGGCGCCGAAGACCGTCATCGCCGTGCTGATCCCGAGCGACACCTCCGCCACCAGGCCGACCGCGAAGCCGACGACGACCGCACCCAACGCCGAGAGCGCGACCACCGGACCGAGCCGGGACGGCTGCAGGCCACGCCTCACCGCGGCTCGCTCGTCGTCGACCAGGTAGGGCAGCCCGTGGCGGATGAACCAGCGTTCCGCCGCGACGACGGTTGCGTCCTTGGCGGTGGCCGTCACGCGGGCTCGCCGATGCCGAGGACCTGGCGAGCGCGCGCGACGTCGTCGTGCATGGTCTCGACCAGGGCGTCGACCGAGTGGAAGCGCACCATCCCCCGCAGCCTGGCGACGAACGAGACCTCGACGGTCACGCCGTACAGCTCGAGGTCGTCGCGGTCCAGGACGTAGGACTCGACGCGGCGCTCCCGGGCACCGTCGAAGGTCGGGTTGGTGCCGACGCTGATCGCGGCCGGTAGTGGCTCGTCGTCTGTGTCGAGGCGACGCAGCCATCCGGCGTAGACGCCGTCGGCGGGTGCTGCGTGCATGCCGCTCGTCGGGACGTTCGCGGTGGGGTAGCCGAGCTCACGGCCCCGCCTGTCGCCCTCGACCACCTCGCCGCGCACCGTGAACGGGCGGCCGAGCGCCTCCGTCGCTCCCTCGACGTCGCCGGCGGCCAGGCAGTTGCGGACGTACGTCGACGACCAGACCTGAGGCCCACCGTCAAGGGCGATCCCTTCCGTGACGAAGTCGTGCTTGTCCCCCGCCCCACGAAGGGTGGACACGTCCCCGGCCGCGCGGCTGCCGAACCGGAAGTTCGCACCGACGACCACGGCCTTGGCGTGCAGCGCGTCGACCAGGATGTCCTGGATGAACTGCTCGGGGGACCAGGCCGCGATCTCGCGGCTGAACGGGATCACCAGCACGTCGTCGATCCCGGCGGCGGCCAACAGCTCGACCCGGGCCGCCACCGTGGTCAGGGTCGGCGGCGCATGCTCGGGACGGAGCACCGCGATCGGGTGCGGGTCGAAGGTCACCGCGACGACCCGGGCGACCCCGAGCTCGTCAGCCACCTCACCGGCCCTGCGGATCACATGCTGGTGCCCGCGGTGCACCCCGTCGAAGTTTCCGATGGTGACCACGGTTCGGCCGAGGTCGGCCGGCACCTCGTCGAGAGAGCGCCAGATCCGCACGATCGTTGTGCTCCTGTCCTCGTGACTGCTCGGGATTCCGGAAAAAGACTGCCACAACCGTGGCTGCGCCCGCCTTCAGGTCAGCCGGTGAACACCGCGACGGCGGCGGCGGTCTCGCCCTGCTGCTCGTAGAGCGCCAGGAAGGCCCCCTGCTCGTCGAACACTGCGACCGGTCCGGTCGCACCAAGGTCCACGTGCAGCCGACGGCCAACCCTGACATCGCGAGCGCCCGTGTCGTCGAGGTCGTACGACGGGAAGCAGCGCCGGGCCACGTCGGCGATCGGGACCATGTCGAAGGAGTCGTTGAGCTCGTCGAGGGTGTGGGCGTCGTCGAGGCCGAACGGCCCCACGGCGGTACGACGGAGCGCTGTCAGGTGCCCCCCGACACCAAGTGCATCACCGAGGTCGCGGGCGATGGCGCGGATGTACGTGCCGCTCGAGCAGCGCACCGTGATGGCGACGTCCACGGTGTCGGCCTCGCGGCTGATGCCGGTGACGTCGAGGGCATGGATGGTCACCGGTCTCGCGGCGAGCTCGACCTTCTCCCCCGCGCGGACCATCGCGTAGGCGCGCTGGCCGCCGACCTTGATCGCCGAGACGGAGGAGGGCACCTGCTCGATGTCGCCGACGAATTCGGCGAGGGCGTC
>JBFIWG010000389.1:0-2695 GCA_041606495.1 Nocardioidaceae bacterium | reverse complement strand
CGTGCTGCTCGCCGAGGGACACCTCCTGATCGAGGACGTGCCCGGGGTCGGCAAGACGATGCTCAGCAAGGCCCTCGCCCGCTCCATCGACTGCACGGTGCGCCGGATCCAGTTCACGCCGGACCTGCTGCCCTCGGACGTCACCGGCGTCTCGATCTTCAACCAGGACAGCCGGGAGTTCGAGTTCCGCCCTGGCGGCATCTTCGCCAACATCGTCGTGGGCGACGAGATCAACCGGGCCTCGCCCAAGACCCAGTCGGCGCTGCTCGAGTGCATGGAGGAGCGCCAGGTCTCGGTCGACGGATCGACGTACCACCTCGACGCCCCCTTCATGGTGATCGCGACCCAGAACCCGATCGAGATGGAAGGCACCTACGCGCTTCCCGAGGCGCAGCGCGACCGCTTCATGGCCCGTGTCTCCATGGGCTACCCGGTCGAGGCCGCCGAGATCGCGATGCTCAGCTCGCACACCCGGTCCAACCCGCTCGACGACCTGGAGCCGGTCACTGACTCCGGCGAGGTACGCAAGCTGATCGACATCGTCGGCCAGGTCTACGTCGCCGAGTCCGTCCAGCGGTACGCCGTCGCCATCGCCACGGCCACCCGCCGCTCCCCCGAGCTTCTGCTCGGCGCCTCCCCCCGCGCGACCC
The DNA here is from genome assembly GCA_041606495.1 of Nocardioidaceae bacterium. Taxonomy (GTDB): domain Bacteria; phylum Actinomycetota; class Actinomycetes; order Propionibacteriales; family Nocardioidaceae; genus Nocardioides_C. Next base: position 2,045 of record JBFIWG010000389.1, on the reverse strand, counting down.
TTCACCTCGTCCGGGCGGCCAAGGCGTCGGCGGCGATGGCCGGCCGCGACTACGTGATCCCCGACGACGTCCAGGGTCTGGCGGTTCAGGTGCTGGCCCACCGGTTGCTTCCGACCGTCGAGGCGTCGATGAGCGGCCGCACACCCGAGGCCGCGCTGACCCAGATCGTCGCCGGTGTCGCGATGCCGGAGAGTCGTCGAGCATGAGTACGACGGACAGGTAGGCAGGCGATGCGCGAGGCGCTCTCGTCAACGACCACCCGGGGTCGGGCGTTTCTGGCCGCCGGAGTCACGGCTGGCGTCTGCGCGATCCTGCTCGGCCAGGACGACCTGCTGCGCGTCGGCGCCCTGCTGGTGCTGCTACCCGTCGTGACCGCATACTTCCTCGGCCGCAGCCGTTACCGTCTCGGGCTCGTCCGGTCGGTCACCCCGTCGCAGGTCCAGGCCGGCCAGCAGACCCGGGTCCAGCTCGACCTCACCAACGACGGCCGGATGCCGACGGGCCTGCTGCTCCTCGAGGACCAGGTCCCCTACGTGCTCGGTACCCGCCCCCGTTTCGTCGTGGACCGGATGGGCCCCAAGTGGAAGCGGAGCGTCGGCTACGTGATCCGCTCCGACGTGCGTGGCAAGTACTTCATCGGGCCGATGACGGTCCGGCTCAGTGACCCGTTCGGGCTCGTCGAGCTCAACCGGGCGTTCACCTCGACGACGTCGCTGGTGGTCACTCCTCGTGTCTTCCAGCTTCCCGCGATCCCGCTGTCCGGCGCCTGGACCGGCTCCGGGGACAACCGGCCACGCGCCTTCGCCTCCGGCAGCGCCGAGGACGTGACGGTCCGCGAGTACCGTCGCGGTGACGACCTCCGGCGGGTGCACTGGCGCAGCAGCGCCCACGCAGGTGAGCTGATGGTGCGGCGCGAGGAGCAGCCCTGGCAGTCACGGGCCACGCTGTTTTTGGACAACCGGAGATCCTCGCACCGCGGCAGCGGGGCGGCATCCTCCATGGAGCACGCGGTCACCATCGCCGCCTCGATCGCGGTACATCTGGTGCAGCGCGGCTTCGTCGTACGCCTGGTCACGGCGGTCGGCGAGGAACCCGGTGGTTCCTGGCACGAGCACGGCGCGCTGGCCGCCGAGACCGGCCCCCTCCTGGAGTCGCTGGCCGTGGTCACCGAGGTGGACCGGTCACACCTGGACACCCGCTGGCTGCAGGACCTGGGTCACTCCGGGCTGCTGATCGCGGTCGTCGGCGACCTGACCGAGCACGACAAGCCCGCGTTCTCCCGGATGCACCACTCCGCCTCCGGCTCGATGGCGGTGACCCTGGACCTCGACGGCTGGGGTCGAAGCCAACCGACAACGCCCGCCTCCGAGGAGAGCTCCGGGGCGTCCTGGCTCAAGGCGCACGGCTGGAAGGCCGTCACCGCCCGGCCGGGCACGCCGGTCAGCGCCGTGTGGCAGGAGCTCGGCCTCGTGAGCGGTGCCAAGCGAACGTCGGCCCACCACTCGACGAGCGACGGGAGGGCGTCATGACCTCCCCACACCTCCGCTGGCCGAGCAGCGGCACGGCCTCACTTCTGGCTGCCCTCACCTCCTGGGTCGCGTTGTGGGCGTGGGCCGGCTTCGTGGAGAGCCCGAGCGGCTTCCTGATCCCGGTCCTCGGCGGGTGCCTCCTGATCGCCGGCACGGGCATGCTGCTGCGCTCAGCGCGGGTGCCCGCGCTTCTCGTCACGCTCGCCCAGGTGTCGTTCCTCTTCGTGTGGATCAACCACAGCTGGGCCGCCGCTGAGTCCTGGGGCGGTTGGCTGCCGACCGCCCAGTCGCTGGCCGCATTGGGTGACCGGCTGGCGCTGGCCGGCGACGTCGCCCGGCAGTACGCCGCTCCGGTGCCCGACGACGCCACCGAGATCTATCCGCTGCTGATCGTGGCGGGCCTGGCCTGCGCGGTGCTCGTCGACCTGCTGGCCTGCGGCCTTCGCAGGGTGCCATTGGCCGGACTGCCGCTGCTGGCGGTGTACACCGCGCCGGTGAGCATCCTCGACGGTGGGG
>JBFIWG010000388.1:0-2705 GCA_041606495.1 Nocardioidaceae bacterium | reverse complement strand
CGCCGGGGAGCTGCGCGGCCTCGGTGGTGACCACGAAGGCCGGGCCGTCCTGGTCGTGCCCGGCGACGACGCGGTCGCCGTGGGCAGCCAGCTGCGTGAGCGGATCCGGGCGGTGGGCGGCACTGCCACCGTCGGCGTGGTCACAGCCGATCCCGGCCCGCAGTCGCTTGCTGCCGCCTACCCTGAGGCGCTGCGCTGCCTGACCACGCTGCTCACCCTCGGCCGTGCCGGCGAGGTCAGCGACCCTGCCGGGCTTGGTCTGGCCCGACTCGTCCTCGGCGACAGCGGTCCCGCCGAGCTCGACGCGTTCATCGCCTCGGCGATCGGACCGGTGCTGGAGTACGACCAGCGCCGGGGGACCGAGCTGGTCGAGACGCTCGAGGCCTGGTTCGCGGCCGGGTCGCGCCCCGCCGAGACCGCCAAGCAGCTGCACATCCACCCGAACACCGTGGCGCAGCGGCTGGACCGGATCGGCCGCCTGCTCGGGGACGGCTGGCGTGACCCGAGCCGGTCGCTGGACCTGCAGATGGCGCTGCGGCTCTGGCGCCTCCGCCGCTGACCAAACCTCCGGCGCTCGCAAGAACGGCGCACGTGCGTGATTGTGGCGAGGTGCGCGCAGAACCGCGCGCAAGAACGGCTCACGTGCGTGGTTGTGGCGAGCCAAAGAGTCTGACGAGTCCGGGATTCGACCCGCCACCCGCGGGGAATCCCCTCTGCGCAGCGGTGATCGCACCCCGCTTCGACTCATCATGGTTGGTTCGTACATCGGATGGTGTGAACTATGGGGGAACGACCCATATCGAGTGGGGCACGGCCGCACGTAGCGTCTCGCACTATGCAAGAGACGCAGGTCACCCCAGACAACAACGCCGGACCGCGGCCCGGTCTGGCCGGCAAGACCGCCCTCGTCACCGGTGGCGCCAGTGGCATCGGACGTGCGGTCGCCGCGCGTCTGGCCGCCGGCGGCGCGCACGTCATCGTGCTCGACCGGGACGAGACCGGCGCCAAGCAGGTCGCCGCGGACGTCGCCGGCGACCACGTCGTGGCCGACCTGGCCGACCCGTCGGTGATCGAGACGCTCGACCTCGAGGCCGACATCCTGGTGAACAACGCCGGCCTGCAGCACGTGGCTCCGATCGAGGACTTCGACCCCGACCAGTTCGCGCTGATCCAGCGGGTGCTGCTCGAGGCGCCGTTCCGGTTCACCCGGGCGGTCCTGCCCGGCATGTACGCCAAGGGCTGGGGCCGGATCGTCCACGTCTCCTCCGTGCACGGCCACCGCGCATCGGCGTACAAGAGCGCCTACGTGAGTGCCAAGCACGGCCTCGAAGGACTCTCCAAGGTGATCGCCTTGGAGGCCGCGGACAAGGGGGTCACCAGCAATACGGTGTGCCCCGGCTACGTCCGCACCCCACTGGTCGAGGGACAGATCTCCGACCAGGCCCGCACCCACAACATCAACGAGTCGGAAGTTCTCGACCAGGTCCTGCTCGCGCGGACCCCGGTCAAGAGGCTGGTCGAGCCCGCAGAGGTCGCCGAGATGGTGGCGTTCCTGTGCGGACCGGGCACGGCCTCGATCAGCGGAAGCTCATTTGTGATGGACGGCGGCTGGACCGCCGCATGAAAGGAAGCACACCCATGTCCACGCAAACCCATGCGACAAGCCCCTCGGGCGGGTCGGAGACCCCGGCCCAGTCATCGATCGTCAAGGTCGTCTTCGCCAGCCTGATCGGCACCGCCGTCGAGTGGTACGACTTCTTCCTCTACGGCTCCGCCGCGGCCCTGGTCTTCGGCGTCCTGTTCTTCCCCGAGTCCGACCCGGTGACCGGGACGCTGCTCGCGTTCGGTACCTACGCGCTCGGCTTCGTTGCGCGTCCCCTCGGCGGCATCGTCTTCGGCCACTTCGGTGACAAGGTCGGCCGCAAGAAGATGCTCGTGGTCGCCCTGATGATGATGGGCCTGGCCACGATCGCGATCGGCCTGCTGCCGACGTACGCCACCATCGGCATCGCGGCCCCGATCCTGCTGCTGGCCTGCCGGCTGATGCAGGGCTTTGCGGTCGGCGGCGAGTGGGGCGGCGCAGTGCTGATGGCTGCTGAGCACGGCGACCCCGAGAAGCGCGGCTTCTGGTCCTCGTGGCCGCAGGCCGGCGTCCCGCTGGGCAACCTGCTCGCGACCGGTGTGCTGTGGGTGCTCGCGCTCGTCCAGAGTGACGAGACCTTCCTCGCCTGGGGCTGGCGCGTGCCGTTCCTGCTCTCGGCCGTCCTGGTCTTCATCGGCCTGTGGGTCCGCCTCACGCTCGAGGAGTCCCCGGTCTTCGCCGAGGCCAAGACCGAGCTCGCGGCCAAGGGCGAGAAGAGCCACATGCCGATCCTCGAGGTGATCCGGAAGTACCCCAAGGAGGTCGCCATCGCCATGGGCATGCGGATGGCGGAGAACATCTCCTACTACATCTTCACCGTCGTCGTGATCACCTACGCCACGACGTACCAGGAGATCGACAAGTCGCTGATCCTGCGTGCCCTGCTGATCGGCGCGGTCATCCAGTTCTTGGTGATCCCAGCCGTGGGCCTGCTCTCGGACAAGGTCGGACGCCGCCCGCTGTACATCTTCGGAGCGGTCGGTGTGGGCGCGTGGTCCTTCGTCTTCTTCAACCACGTCGACTCCAAGGACAACGGCCAGATCGCGGCCGCGATCATCGTCGG
>JBFIWG010000387.1:0-2785 GCA_041606495.1 Nocardioidaceae bacterium | reverse complement strand
CTGACACCTGGCTGCGCCTGGTCGGCATCGGCTGGCTCCTGCGAGTCGGCGATCGGTCCGGGAGACGGCGCTGCCCCCACCCGCGGTCATCCTACGGACACCGGCTCAGTTGGCTGTACGGCGTCGCCGCTGGCACCCTTGGAGGGTGAACACCTCCTCCACCGACACCACCCGTTCCGCCGAGCCCGCCCAGCCCGACGACCTCGCCGAGCTGGTCGGTGAGTGGCTGGACTGGGGCCAGGCCAGCGAGCTCCTCAACGTGAGTGTGAGCAAGGTGCGTCAGCTGATCCGCGAGCACCACCTTGCCGCCGTCGTACCCACCCCGGGCGCGGGTCAGAAGATCCCGGCCGACCTGATCATGGACGGCGAGATCGTAAAGGGCGTGCCGGGAGTTCTCACCGTCCTCCACGACGCGAACTACGGGGACCGGGAGGCACTGACCTGGCTCTTCACCGCGGACGACACGATCCCGGGCCGGCCGATCGACGCGCTGCGCGAGAACCGCGGCTCCGAGGTCAAGCGTCGCGCCCAGGCGATGGGCTTCTGACCCTGCCGCAGCCGGTCCATCCTCGCTAGAGTCAGATCCCTGGACAGCCGGCGCCTCGACGCTCGGGGCGCACATTCTCCTGGCGAGAGGATCATCAGATGAGCGGTCTTGCAGCACTCCTGGCCGGACGGACCCGGCCCGACGTCTACCTGTGGCACAACGCCGCGCACGTCCCCGACGTCGCGCACGCCGTCGAGCACGCGGGCTGGCGTTTCGTCCACCTGGACGGATGGACCATCGAGGACAAGGCCTCGTTCCTCAAGGCGATCGGCTCAGCGCTCGAGCTCGACGACGATCTCGGCGAGAGCTTCGACGCGCTCTCGGACGCGCTCGGCGACGTGACCGCGAACGGCCACAACGGGATCGTGCTGCTGTGGGACGGCTGGAGCCCCCTGGCCCGGGCCGACGAGCAGGCGTTCAACGTGGCGATCAGCGTGCTCGGTGGCCGGGTCAACGCCGACCGTGGCGACACCTTTGCCGCGCTGCTGCGGGGCGAGGGCCCGACCGTCGACATTCCTCAGCTGCCTGACGCTCCCCACTGATCACACCGCGCGCTGGGTGGCCGCCGTCGCCAGCGCGCGCAGCACCCGACGTGCCTCGTCGGTGACCGGCGCCGTCTCCAGGGCGTGCAGAGACCGGTCGGTCAGCTCCGTGATCATCTTCTCGACCTCGGCGCTCGCCCCCGAGGCGTCGATGATCCTGCGCAGCTCAGTGACGTCCTCGACAGCGAGGGGGGTGCCCAGCCTCGCGTCGAGGTGGCGGGCCTCCTCCTCTGGTGCCTGCTCGAGCGCCAGCGCGATGAGCACGGTGCGCTTGCCCTCGCTGAGGTCGTCGCCGGCCGGCTTGCCGGTGACGTCGGGATCGCCGAAGACCCCGAGCAGGTCGTCGCGGAGCTGGAAGGCCTCGCCCAACGGGAGGCCGAAGTCAGACAGGGCGCGGTGCATCGCCGCGTCTCCGCCGGCCAGGGCGGCACCGATGTTCAGCGGTCGCTCGATGGAGTACTTCGCCGACTTGTAGCGCAGCACCCGCATCGCGGACTCCACGTCGGACTGACCCCGAGCCTGGACCGAGACGTCGAGGAACTGGCCCGAGATCACCTCGGTGCGGGTGGTGTCGAAGAAACCGAGCGCGTCGCGTACGACGGAGTGGTCGAGCCCGCACGTGCGCAGCAGCTCGTCCGACCAGGACAGCAGCAGGTCCCCGAGCAGGATCGCGGCGGCCGCGCCGTACTGCTCAGGGTCACCCCGCCAACCGTGTGCCCGGTGGTGGTTCTCGAACGCGCGGTGCGTGGCGGCGCGGCCGCGGCGTACGTCGGAGGCGTCCATGTAGTCGTCGTGGACGAGCGCGCTGGCGTGCAGCAGCTCGAGCGCCGCCGCCGCCCGGACCAGGCTCGGCTCATCGGCCCCTGCAGCGCGGACCGCACGGAATCCCCAGTAGCAGAAGGCTGCCCTGAAGCGCTTGCCCCCGGACACTGCGGCGCGAGCGGCGTCGACCAGCCGGGCGGCGTCCCCGCCCAGCGGCGCCAGCGCTTCGGCCTGGGCGTCCACGAACCCCTCCAGCGTCGCGGAGATCGCGGCCCGGAAGGCGCTGTCGTCCCATGTCTGATCTGCGGAGTCCACGTCGATGAGCCTACTTTGGACAGCGACAGGTGAGAGCGGGCGTCCCACCTATCCTTGGGGCATGGCTCTTGGACTTCCCTCGCGCATGCCCGGCGGTGCTGACACCGTGCGGGACCTGATCGCTGCCGGGGAGAGGTCGTTCTCGTTCGAGTTCTTCCCGCCCAAGGACGAAGAGGGCGAACGCCAGCTGTGGAAGGCGCTGCGCGAGCTCGAGGGGCTGCAGCCGACTTTCGTGTCGGTGACCTACGGTGCGGGCGGCTCGACCCGCGACCGCACCGTCCGGGTGACAGAGCGCATCGCGCACGAGACCTCGATGACGCCGCTGGCGCACCTGACCTGCGTGGGTCACTCCCGCGACACCCTGCGCTCCGTGATCGGCGCCTACGCCGGCGCCGGCGTCCGCAACGTGCTGGCCCTGCGGGGCGACCCGCCGGCCGGACCGTCGGCGCCGTTCGAGACCCACCCTGACGGTCTGAGGTACGCCGTCGAGCTGGTCGAGCTGACCAAGTCGCTGGGGGACTTCTGTGTGGGCGTGGCTGCCTTCCCGGAGGGACATCCCTCCGCCGGGTCGCTGGAGGCCGACGCCCGGGTGCTCGCGGAGAAGGCCCGCGCCGGCGCG
>JBFIWG010000386.1:0-2830 GCA_041606495.1 Nocardioidaceae bacterium | reverse complement strand
GGGATGATGCTGGCGATCCTGTTCGGCAATGTCTTTGCGCCGCTGATCGATCAGCTGGTGCTGAAGTTCCACGTCAAGAGGAGGCTGCGGCATGTCCAGGGATAGCACCGCGATCGAGCTGGCGATCAGCGGGATGGCCTCCACGGTGCCGGTCACGTCGCGGAGCGCGTAGAGCTTCTTGTCGGCGGGCGCCAGACCGGACCCCGCCGCGCAGACGACCGCGCCGACGCTCTCGAGCTGGTCCATCATCTCCGCGTTGCTGAGGTCGGCTCGCCACCCCGGGATCGACTCGAGCTTGTCGAGGGTGCCACCGGTGTGGCCCAGGCCGCGGCCGGAAAGCTGCGGCACCGCGACCCCGCACGCTGCGACGAGCGGCGCCAACGGCAGCGTGATCTTGTCGCCGACGCCGCCGGTCGAGTGCTTGTCCGCGGTGGGCCGCGACAGGGAAGAGAAGTCCATCCGCTCCCCCGACTCGATCATTGCGTTGGTCCAGCGCGCGATCTCGCGACGGTTCATCCCGTTGAGCAGGATCGCCATCGCCAGCGCCGACATCTGCTCGTCGGCGACAGCGCCGCGCGTGTAGGCGTCGATCACCCAGTCGATCTGGGAGTCGCTGAGCTCGTTCCGGTCCCTCTTCGCGGTGATGACCTCCACCGCGTCGTGTCGCTCTGCCATGGGCTCTCTCTTCCTCGTCGACTTGCTCAGTAGCTCACGTGTACGGATGTGTAGCCGCGCAGCACGAACGTCCCGCGAGGCACCGGCTCCCCGGCCAGCCGGAGACCGGGTGCCTTCGACCACAGGTACGACAGCGACTCGACCAGCTCCATGCGGGCCAGCGGCGCACCGAGGCAGAAGTGCACACCGGCGCCGAAGGCCAGGTGCGGGTTCGGGTCCCGCCTCGGGTCGAACGTGTCCGGGTCCTCGAACACGGCCGGGTCACGGTTGGCCGCACCCAGCAGGGCGGCGATCTGCTGCCCCTTCGTCACGGTGATGTCGGCGATCTGCACATCCTCGGTCGCCGTCCGCTCGAACAGCTGCAATGCCGAGTCGAACCGCAGCATCTCCTCGACGCACGTCTCGACAGCATCGGTCGCCGGACCGGCCCCGTGGCCAAGCATCGCGACCAGCCCGTTACCGAAGACGTTCACCGACGCCTCGTGTCCTGCGTTGAGCAGGAGTACGGCGGACGCCACGACCTCGTCCTCGGACAGGGCGGTCGAACCGTCTCGGGCGGCCACCAGGTCGCTGATCAGGTCGTCTCGAGGGGACGCCGCTCGGGCGAGGGCGAGAGACCGGATCGTGTCGGCGAACTCCTGAGCCGCGCTGATCGCAGCCTCCTGCACCGCGACACCCGGCGCGACCTCGTACATCTTCACGATCGCCTGGGACCAGGCCCGAAGCTGCGGCGCGAGCTCGACCGGGACCCCTAGGAGCTCGGCGATCACCAGGACCGGCAGCGGTTCGGCGTACTCCCCGACCACGTCGAAGCCGGACCGGTCCACCCCGTCGAGAAGACCGGCGGCGAGCTGTCGCACCCGAGGGCGAAGCCGCTCGACGTGGCCGCGCGCGAACGCGCCCGCGACCAGCCTCCGGAGGCGCGTGTGCTCCGGTGGCTCGTTCTCCATCATCTGGTTGCGGTGCAGCAGGTTGAACGGTTCGAAGCGCTCGGCCGGCTCCTTGTCCCGCCAGATCCGGCCGAGCCGCCGGTCCCTCAGGACGGCGTTCGCGCAGGCATGGTCGAAGGCCAACCACATGCCTGACGGCTCGTGCCACGCCACCGGGTGACGCCGCCGCTCCTCGGCGAAGAACGGGTAGGGGTCGGCGACGACCTCCGGTGACGTCAGGTCAATCGACGTGGTCGGCATAGTCGCTCAGCGCAGCCGGGCCGAACGCGTCAGGCAGCACCTCGGCCATCCTGCGAACCCCGGACACCGTGAGCAGCAACAGCTCCGGACCACCGTGCTCGAAGAGCAGCTGCCGACACCGTCCGCACGGCATCAGCACGTCGCCGTCCCCGTTGACGCAGACGAAGTGGGTCAACCGGCCACCGCCACTGGCGTGCAGCTGGGAGACCACGCCGCACTCCGCGCAGAGGGCCACGCCGTACGCCGCGTTCTCCACGTTGCAGCCGACGATCACCCGGCCGTCGTCCACGCGTGCCGCCGCCCCCACCGGGAAGCGGGAGTACGGCGCGTACGCGCGGGCCATGACGGCGACGGCCTGCTCCTGCAGACCGGCCCAGTCAAAGTCCTCCACGGCGTTAACCGGCCTCTCCTCGCCGGTATCTCTGGCCGTCGGCGGCCGGCATTCGTAGTCGTTGAGACGCCAACGAGAGGACCAGCAGGGTGGTCACGAACGGGGTCATCTGGGTGAAGTCGCCGGGCACCCGGTCCGTCGAGAAGAAGTACCAGAGGATCAGACCGCCGGCCACGACAGCGAGGGCGCCGGCGACCCGGGCTCCGCGCAGGATCTGCCAGACCGCGATCGCAAGCAGTGCCACGCCGACGATCAGCAGCAGCGCGTGCACCGACTCGCCACCACTTCGAAGCCGGGCCGCGTCGGTGTAGCCGAACAGCAGCGACCCGGTCAGCAGACCTGTCGGCCGCCAGTTGCCGAAGATCATGGCGGCGAGGCCGATGTAGCCGCGACCGCCGGTCTGGCCGTTCTGGTAGCCCGAGGACGCGACCATGGCGAGGAAGGCCCCGCCCATTCCGGCGAAGACACCCGACATGGTGACCGCGATGAACTTGTAGCGGTAGACGTTGACACCCAGGGTCTCCGCGGCGCTCGGCGACTCGCCGCAGGAGCGCAGTCGCAGACCGAACGGGGT
>JBFIWG010000385.1:0-2836 GCA_041606495.1 Nocardioidaceae bacterium | reverse complement strand
GCCTGCGGCTAGGGACCCTCGTCACCCCCGTCACGTTCCGCCCCGCGGGGATCACCGCCAAGACGGTCGCCACACTCGACGTACTCACCAACGGCCGAGCATTCTGCGGTGTCGGCGCGGGCTGGTGGGAGCGGGAGCACCGGGCGTTCGGCCTGCCTTTCCCGCCGCCCGCGGAGCGGCTCGACAAGCTCGAGGTCTCGATCGAGACCATGCGGGCGCTGTGGGCCAAGGGCACCAAAGCGTACGACGGTGAGCTGATCCAGCTCCCCGAGACCACCTGCTACCCCCGTCCCGTGTCGCAGGTGCCGATCATCGTCGGCGGCAGCGGTGAACGACGCACCTTGAAGATCGCCGCCCGTCTCGGCGACGGCTGCAACGTCCCGTCAGATCTGGAGACGCTTCACCGCAAGTCCGCCGTGCTGCGAGAGCACTGCGTCGACGTCGGCCGCGACCCGGCGGACGTGGCACTGACCGTGCTCGACCTGCCGGTGGTGGGTTCGGACCGGGACGAGGTCTGGGAGAAGGTCGAGCGCCTCCGCGGCCGGACCGCCGCCGCGACGTACGCCGAGCGCCATCACGCGGGCACGCCCCGAGACCATCGCGACCGCTACGCGCAGCTGGCCGAGCGGGGCGTCGGAACCGTCTTCGTGGCGCTGCCGGACCTTTCCGGACCTGAGTCCCTGGCCTCCGTGGCTCCGATGCTGCGTCCCACGTAGGCAACCCCGCAAGATACCGGACAGCACTCCCCGGGCCATCGAGATCGCACAACTCCGTCCGTTCGGACAAATATTCCGCTTTTGCAACGGAAGCACCCACACGGGGTCACAATTCAGCTGGGGTAGGCAAGAGTTCGTTCCAGGGGTGGGCGCGCGTGGTGCGCGAACGCGGACCGATGCCTCTGATTCAAGGGGGCTCATCAACGATGCTGAGAACTTGTCGTACCGTGACCGCCGGCCGTGCGATCGCGACCACCGCGTGCGCCGTCGTGACCATCGCAGCGTTGCCTGTCGGTGCTGCCTCGGCGCAGCTGCCGCCGGGCGGGAAGATCGGGCCGGTGAAGAACCTGTCCATGGACATCACCAAGCCGTCGTCGTACCGCGTCCTCGCGGACTGGGACGCGCTTCCCAACGCGACCGCGTACCGGGTTGCCTTGACCGACGCCTCTGGGACGGTGCTGGCCAGCACCAAGACAACTGCCGACCAGTGGGACGTGGCGCGCGACCTCGCGGTCGGTACCAACGTCACGGTCAAAGTCACGCCACTCGAAGGCAAGCGTTCCGGCCGAGCCGCGACAGTGGTCGGTCGAGTGCCGGACCTGACTCCTCCCAGCGGATCGTTCGACCTCGCCCAGACCGAGCGGGCGGTCCTCCTCACCCAGCTGTCGTTGCAGGACGACCTCAGCGCCCTGAGCGCTGTGGTGCGGATGGTCGACTGGGGCGAGGGTGCCGGGTTCGAGCCCTGGGCCGTCGGAAGCACGCTGGCCCATCTCTACCCGAGCGGCAAGCGCGTCTACCACCCGGCGGTGAAGCTGACCGACCAAGCCGGCAACTCCACCGTCATCGCGCTGGCCGCGGTGGCCATCGACGACTTCGAGGCACCGCAGGGAGCCTTCGCCGTCGCGCCAGGGACTGCTTGGGCGACCTACACGCCGGTGTCCCTGACCCAGCTCGGAGCGCTCTCCGACGACCTCAGCCTGGCCGAGAACATCCGACGGACTGTCGACTGGCAAGACGGCAGCGCACCGACTGAGTGGACCGGCAGCGGGCCTCTCACCCACGTGTACGCAACCGCCGGCTCATTCGCGCCGACCGTGACGCTGACGGACGAGGCGAACCGCCAGTCGGTGATCCCGCTCGCGGAGGTGCTGGTCGCCGTCGACGAGGTCAAGCCCCGGGCCGCCCTGCGCAAGCCTCGCGTCCGGCGAGACGCCATCCGCTCGTGGACAACCCTGCGGGGCTCCGCGAAGGACCCGCTCGGCTCCGGCGTGCGAGACGCCCAAGTCCGGGTGATCGAGAAGCGTGGGGACGCCTGGTTCGCGTACCGCGCCGGCTCCAGGAGCTGGGTCAACTCGGGAACCAAGACCCGGGCCTGGCGCCAGTCGCGTGCCGCGTCGGTGACGCCCGTCGCCGGCCGGTGGTCTGCCCCGCTTCACGGTCTCCGCAAGGGCGTCCTGGTGGTGCAGCTCTCGGCCCGCGACAACGTCGGGAACACGTCCGTTCCGGTCTCCCACACGCAGAGCATCACCAGGCGGTAGCCCCGGTCCGGCTAATCAGTTCCCATACGAGGGATTGACCACCCCCTCGTATGGGAACACTCCGCCGGGATGTGAATCGGGGTAACTGCCTTTCCTCGCGCAAGAGGAAGAGCGGAGGTCGTGGTGACGCTGGCTGGTCTCGGGTGGGTCCTGATGTGGGGCCTGATCTCCTTCTACCTGCTCCGCTGGATGTGGCGAACGCGCGAACGACCGGAGCGCCAAGACGAGCCGGCCGCGAGTGCACCGACCGCGAGTACGCCGGCCCGACGGCGGCGAAGCGCTGCTTCACTTCCGCGTGGTTGTTCGCTCCCCCGGGGCTGGACAGTCGAGGAGTACGCCGCCGACGGGATACGACAGCTCCAGATCATGTTGATCCAGCAGTCACGCCGCAACCGTCCACTGGACGGGTCCGGCCAGGCCTGAGGACGCGCCGCCGCCTCAGCGCAGCAGCTTGTTGACCACGGGCACCGCGATCGCGCCGGCCACACCGGCGCCGACCAGCAGCGCGAGCAAGTGCGCGACGAGCAAACCTGGCGCGTAGGGACCCTGCCACAGCGCGCTCGAGTCACCGGCGAGCTGGTT
>JBFIWG010000384.1:0-2847 GCA_041606495.1 Nocardioidaceae bacterium | reverse complement strand
GCCCGGCCGGGCGGGCCGCCACGCGACGTGAAGGCGGCAGAACTCCCGGCTCAACGGGGCAGAACCCGCGGCTCAACGGGGCAGAACCCGCGGCTCAACGGGGCAGAACCCGCGGCTCAACGGGTCGGGGTGACACGCGCGACACGGGCTGAAAATTGACTCTCACAACTGTCTCTACTTAATCTAGTGAACCGCTAGACATACAAACTTAGTAGACAAAGACCACTGTGTTGCCGGGATCCAGTCCGGGCACCGGTTGAAAGGCAGTGATCCTCATGCGGACCCTCATCGTCCTCGGATTCGTGGGCCTCCTGGCCCAGCTCATCGACGGCTCCCTCGGCATGGCCTACGGCGTCACCTCCTCGACGCTCCTCCTGGCCGCCGGCATCGCCCCGGCCGCCGCGTCCGCGGCCGTGCACTTCTCGGAGATCGGTACGACGCTGGTCTCCGGCTTCTCCCACCACAAGCTCGGCAACGTTGACTGGCGGACGGTGAGCATCATCGCCGTGCCCGGTGGAGTCGGCGCGTTCTTCGGCGCGACGTTCCTGTCCAGCATCGACGGGGACCTCGCGAAGCCGTGGGTCGCGGCGCTGCTGCTCTCGCTCGGCGTCTACGTCATTTGGCGGTTCCTGATCCTGGGCGGCCGACGTCCGGAGTTCAAGGGCAAGCTCTCCGCGCGCTTCCTCGCCCCGCTCGGCCTGGTCGGTGGTGTGGTTGATGCGATCGGCGGCGGTGGCTGGGGTCCGGTCGGTACCACCTCGCTGCTCTCCAGCGGGCGGCTTGAGCCACGTAAGGTGATCGGCTCCATCGACACCTCGGAGTTCGTCGTCGCCGTGGGTGGATCGCTCGGCTTCCTGTACGCGCTCGGCACCCAGGGCATCAACTTCGGCTACGCCGGGGCCCTCCTCGTCGGTGGAGTGATCGCCGCTCCGATCGCGGCCTGGCTGGTCAAGACGATTCCCGGTCGGGTGCTCGGCGTCGCCGCCGGTGGCCTGATCATCCTCACCAACAGCCGGACCATCCTCGACTCGCTCGGCGCGTCCGGTTCCACCGTGGCCATGGCCGCGCTCGCCATCTTCGTCGCCTGGATCTCCCTGATCGTCTGGGCGGTCAAGCAGGAGCGCGCCTCCCGTCGCCTCGAGCAGCTCGATGCCGAGCTCGAGACGCTCACGGCCTGACCCCTGATCGTGTGGCCCGGCGGAGGTGCTCACCCGCCGGGCCGCGCCATTCCGCAACCCGACTATCCCTAGTGATCTGACAGACTTGCGACATGCGAGTCTCCGCCAAGTCCGACTACGCCTTGAGGGCGCTCATCGAGATCGCCGGCCGCGCTGGGAGTGGCGCGATCAGCGCGGAGGAGCTCGGGAAGCTTCAGGACATCCCGCACGGCTTCTTGCAGGCAATCCTCGCCGACCTGCGCCGGGCGGGCGTGGTGATGAGTCAGCGCGGGCAGTCCGGCGGGTGGAGGATGGCCCGCGACCCCGCCACCGTCACCGTGGCCGACGTGATCCGGGCAGTGGACGGTCCGCTGGTGAGCGTCTACGGCCTCCGACCCGAAGCGGTCAGCTACAACGAGTCCGCCGAGGTGCTGCAGCACGTGTGGATCGCTGCCCGGAGCAGCCTGCGTGAGGTCTTCGAGACCGTGAGCATCCGCGCTCTGGCCGATCGTTCGCTGCCGACCGAGGTGGCGGCGCGGACCAAGGACGAGGAGGCCTGGAAGCCACACTGAGGATGTGCGCATTTGGTGCGTACATGCTTGACTTGCCCGTGGGTTGAAGCAGACAGCCCCTCAGGCTCTTGCCTGGACCGCGCGCGTGCCCTCAGGCCGCAGGTCGCGGGACGGTCTCGTTGTCACAGGAGACAACCCATGCAGCATCCGGCGCCTCGATGACGGCCGCCCTCAGTGGTCCCTTCGGCTCCTTCTCCTACACGCCGTCCACCGGCTCCTGGCGGTGGTCCGACGAGCTTTACCGGATCCACGGGTTCGAGCCCGGGGACGTCGTACCGACCACGGAGCTGCTCGTCGCGCACAAGCACCCGGAGGACGCCGCGCTCGCGGTCAAGGTCATCGAGACGACCCTGGCCACCGGCGCCAGGTTCTCGCTGTGGCACCGGATCGTGGACGCGCACCGACGCGTGCGGCACGTGGTCTCCGTCGGCGAGGGAGTTCTCGACGCGCGCGGTGAGGTCGCCGAGGTCCGCGGATACATGATCGACGTGACTGTCGTCCATCGTGCCGAGTGCGCTCAGGAGGTGGACGAGGCGGTACGACGGTCAGCCGAGTCGCGCGCAGCCATCGAGCAGGCCAAAGGAATCTTGATGGCCTCCCTGGGTGTGACCGACGACGAGGCGTTCGCGGTGCTCCGCACCCGGTCCCAGCACGCCAACGTCAAGGTGCGCGAGCTGGCGCAGCAGCTGGTCACAAACCTGCGGCAGACGCAGGGTCCCGCACCGGAGCTCCGCGCCCTGGTGGAGCAGACCCTGTTTCCCGACGGCGGTGTTGAGCCGATCGGCCAGCCCTCGCAGCTGTAGGTCACTCGCCGCCGGCGTTGTCGGCCACCCACTGCACGAACGGCGTCGCGTCGCGCCAGTCCTCACGCACCCGCTCGAGCAGCTCCGGCGTGTGGATCACCGGCTCGAACCCGTAGGACTTCGCCAGCGTCATCGACCGGTGCCGCAGCAGCTCGATGCGGGGATGGTCCGCGTCGTACCCGCGTGGCGAGGTCTTCAGCTTGTCGCCGCCGAGGGTCCAGCCCTCCCCCTCGAGGGTGGCGATGATCTTCTCGAGCCCGGAGCCGCGCCGCTCGTCATCGATGGCCTCGCGGATCCGGGACAGCCGCGGCGAGG
>JBFIWG010000383.1:0-2848 GCA_041606495.1 Nocardioidaceae bacterium | reverse complement strand
GGCAAGGTGCACTGCGGCCGGCCGTGGCACCCATACGGCGTGGCCTACGCACTGCAGGACTGCGAGGACCACACCGCAACCGCAGGCAAAGGCGCCGCCCTCGAGAGCTTTCTGTCCGGCGACACCGATGGCCACGACCCGGTCGGCTGGCCGACGTTCCGGGACTGGCCGGCGCCGGACTCGCTCACCCACGAGGGCACCTACTACAAGTGGATGGAGCGCTCCTGGCGCGGCGGGCTGCGGCTGTTCGTGAACCTGCTTGTCGAGAACAACAAGCTGTGCGAGGTCTACCCGCTCAAGCAGAACAGCTGCGACGACATGGACTCGATCCGGCTGCAGGCAAAGCGGATGCGTCAGTTCGAGCGCTACATCGACGCGCAGTCGGGCGGGCCTGGTGAGGGTTGGTACCGCATCGTCACCTCCCCCTTCGAGGCCCGCGAGGTCATCAACGACGGGAAGCTCGCCGTCGTCATGGGCATCGAGACCAGCGTCGTCTTCGGCTGCACGATGAAGGCCGACGTCCCGCAGTGCAGCCGCGAGTCCATCGACCGCCAGCTGGCCCAGGTCCACCGGATGGGCGTGCGGCAGATGGAGCTGGTCAACAAGTTCGACAACGCACTGTCGGGGGTTGCTGGCGACGAGGGCACGACGGGTGCGGCGGTGAACTCCGCGAACTTCCTCGAGACCGGCTCGTTCTGGGACATGGACAGCTGCCCGACGTCGTACGTCGAGGGCGTGCACGACAAGGAGCAGTACGCCGTTCCGCGCGAGGTGTCCGACCGCGACCCGCTGTTCGGTGCCATCGCCGAGCGGTACCTGCCGCAGCTGCCCGTCGCCGTCCCGGTCTATCCCGCCGCACCGCACTGCAACCGGCGCGGCCTCACCGATCTCGGCGAGTTCACCGTCCGCCGACTGGTCGACAAGAAGATCCTCTTCGACCCCGACCACATGAGCGTGCTGGCCCGTCGGTCCGCCCTCGACCTGCTCGAGGAGCTTGGCTACCCCGGGGTGCTGAGCAGCCACTCCTGGTCGACTCCCGACGCCTACCCACGCATCGCCGAGCTCGGTGGGTTCATCGCGCCGTACGCCGGGGACAGCACCGGCTTCGTCGACAAGTGGCGCTACCACGTCGGCCGCGCCGACCCTCGCTACTTCTTCGGTCTCGGTTTCGGAGCCGACATCAACGGTCTCGGCGCCCAGGGTGACCCACGAGGCGCCGGCGCCCCCAACCCGGTCAGCTACCCGTTCACCGGTATCGGCGGCGTCCAGATCGGCAAGCAGGTCAGCGGGCGGCGCGTCTACGACATCAACGTCGACGGGGTGGCCCACTACGGGCTGTACCCGGACTGGATCGAGGACCTGCGCCGACTGGCCGGTGACGCGATCGTCGAAGACCTCTCGCGTGGTCCGGAGGCGTACCTCCAGACCTGGGAGCGGGCGTTCGGCGTGGAGGGCAACGCCTGCACGGGCGGTTCGGAACTGCGACCGGTCGCGGACTTCCGAGCCCTGGCGGCCGGTACGACGACCCGCCAGGTGCTGCTGACCATGGGGCAACCCGACTCGCGGCTCGGCGACACGTTCACGTACTGCGCCGACACGAAGGACGGCCGCACCCGCCTGAGCCTCGAGTTCGACGGCGCCGGCCGACTGAGCCGCGTCACCTGACCCGACGGCTGAACGCCCCGCTCACACTCCCACCGCCGCCGAGTCGGCCCGAAGTTACCGTTCGGTAGGATTTTCCTCACAGGACGCGACCGCTGACGTGCCCCGCCCACGGCCGTAGGCTCAGCCCGAGCGTTGCAAGCCCGACGAGGAGCACACATGCAGATCTTCGCCATCGTGGTGTCGCTGGCCATCTCGCTGGTCGCGATCGCCTTGTTCGTCAAGGCGATCCGCCAGATGATCGCGGTCATCGGCGTCGGTCAGCCCGCGGCGAACCGGTCCGACAATCCGGGTGCGCGCTGGCTGAACATGTTCAAGGAGACCCTCGCGCACACGCGCATGCTCCAGTGGACCGCGGTCGGCGTCGGCCACTGGTTCATCTTCGTCGGGTTCGGCCTGCTGTTCTTCACCCTGCTGACCGCCTACGGCCAGCTGTTCGACGCGCACTTCGTCCTCCCGGTCATCGGCACGTTCTTCCTCTACGAGTGGTTCACCGAGTTCTTCACCGTCGTGATGGTGGTCGCGATCATCGCGTTCATCTACTACCGCGCGACCCGACCCAAGGAGCGCGAGCGCGGTCCCCGCGGCCGGTTCTTCGGCTCGACCATGTGGCAGGGCTACTTCGTCGAGGCGGTCATCCTCGGCGTCGGCCTGTGCATCCTCGCCCTCCGCGGCGCGGAGTACGCCCTCGCCCAGTACGGCGAGCACCCGGAGCACGCCTCGGCCCTCCACTTCCCGTTCACCGCCTGGCTCGGCGGCCTGATGGACGGCATGTCCGAGTCCTCGCTCGCGGTCTTCATCTGGACCGTGGCGATGCTCAAGATCGTCATCTCGATGACCTGGATGATCGTGCTGTCGCAGAACACCACGATGGGCGTGGCCTGGCACCGCTTCACCGCGTGGTTCAACATCTGGTTCAAGCGCAAGGCCGACGGCGGTACGTCGCTGGGCGGGCTGCAGCCGATGATGGCCGGCGGCCAGCCGATCGACTTCGAGAACATCGACGAGCTCGACGAGGAGACCACCCTCGGCGTCGGCAAGGTCGAGGACTTCTCCTGGAAGGGCATCCTCGACTTCACCTCATGCACCGAGTGCGGCCGCTGCCAAAGCCAGTGCCCGGCCTGGAACACCGAGAAGCCGCTCTCCCCCAAGCTCCTGATCACCAACCTGCGTGACCACGCCTACG
>JBFIWG010000382.1:0-2854 GCA_041606495.1 Nocardioidaceae bacterium | reverse complement strand
GCATCCCCATGGCGGTGCGGCTCTCGCAGTCGGCCTCCAAGCGGCAGCCCAAGCGACCGCGCGGGCTGATCCTGGTCCCCACCCGTGAGCTGGCCAACCAGGTGCACGAGGCCCTGAAGCCGATGACCACTGCCCTCGGCCTGCGCACCGCCGTCATCTTCGGCGGCGTCGGCCAGAACCCTCAGGCGACCGCGCTGCGCAACGGCGTCGACGTCGTCGTCGCCTGCCCCGGGCGGCTGGAGGACCTGGTCGGACAGGGCCTGTGCGATCTCGGAGCGGTCGAGATCACCGTCCTCGACGAGGCCGACCACATGGCCGACATGGGCTTCCTCCCCGGCGTGCGTCGCCTGCTGGACAAGACCCCCAAGCGCGGCCAGCGGATGCTGTTCTCGGCGACCATGGACAACGACGTCGACGTTCTCGTGCGTCGCTACCTGGTCGAGCCGGTGACCCACTCGGTCGACTCTGCCGCGTCGCCGCCTCCGGCGATGACGCACCACCTGCTGCACGTGAGCGCGGCCGACAAGATGGCCGTCGTACGCGAGCTGGCTTCCGGCAACGGCCGTTCGGTCCTGTTCACGCGGACCAAGCACGCTGCCAAGCGTCTGGCCAAGCAGCTGACTGCCGCGGGCATCCCCGCGGTCGACCTGCACGGGAACCTCTCGCAGAACGCCCGCGAGCGGAACCTCGCTGCCTTCAGCTCTGGTGACGTGCGGGTGCTGACCGCGACGGACATCGCGGCCAGGGGCATCCACGTCGATGAGGTGGAGCTGGTCGTGCACGTCGACCCGCCCGCCGAGCACAAGGCTTACCTGCACCGTTCAGGTCGTACCGCCCGAGCAGGCGCCGCCGGCGCGGTCGTGACGGTCGTGACCCCGGAGCAGCGGGGCGACGTCAACACCCTGGTGCGGCTGGCGAAGATCAGCCCGGTCGCGTCCCAGGTCCGCGCCGGCGACGAGCAGATCCTCGAGCTCACCGGGCCGCAGGCTCCGCTGGTGCCGCCGACCGTGACCCGTGCGACGCCCGTGGGGTCCAACGGGTCGAAGCAGGACACCTCCGCCCGACCGGCAGGCGCGCGTCGCCGGCGTAGTGGTGGGCAGTCCCGCAGTGGTGGACAGGCCCGCAGCGGTGGGCAGGCACGCACCGGTGGGCAGTCCCGCGGATCGCGCCCGCAAGGGGCCCGCTCCTGAGGAGCCGACCTCGGGCTGTGGTCGGCTCTAGCCGGCCACAGCCATGTGCCGCGCCGGCTGGCTCGGGATGCTCACCGGGCTCTCGGCGGCCACGGTGACCGCCACGATGCTGTCGAGCCGGATGACCGAGTGGTCGCCACCGGCCCGGTTCAGGACAACGCCGTAGCCGTCGACCGCCGAGACGTGTCCTTGGATCCAGTGCCCCTCGACCAGGAGCTCGACGGCGCAGACGTCGTCGCGTGCTCGGGTGAGGGCATTGCCGACAGTGGTGTGGCTCATGTAGTCCCCCCGGACTGGTTGTGGTGTGCGCCACCCCCCTAGGTGGCGTCACGAAAGTAACACCAGCCCCAGTGGTAACAGGGTCGACACGCCCCTTCTGTCCGGTTCGAGCCGGCGGGAGAGCGGCCCGCGGGTCTGCGCTAGTCTCGCTGCCCGCGGTCGGATCGATCGTCGGTGTCGGTCTCCTCTGCGATGATGCCCTCGGCGTGCTCCTGCCGCTGTTCGGCATCACCCTGCTCGTCGTACTCCTTCTCGACCAGCTCGCGTTCAGGCGTGTCCCTGCGTTCCGACGATGGTTCGCTGTCACCGGCTGACAGTGCGGGGGTCAGCGCGGGCGCACCGCGATGGTCGCGATGTCGTCGTAGGGGTCGGCCGGCACGAGTTCTTCGAGGATATGGTCGCTCAGCTCGTCGAGCGAGATGTCGTGGTGGCGGGACAGCGTCTCGAGTCCCGCCACCAGGCCGTCGAGGGCTTGGGACAGGGTCCGGTCACGGCGCTCGACGAGGCCGTCTGTGTAGAGGAACAAGATGTCGCCGGTGCCGAGTGTCAGACGTCGGTCGCGTCGCTCGACGTCGCGCTCGAGCCCGAGCAGCAGGTTGTCGGGCTGGTCGAGGAGCGCGACTGGCCCGTCGTGTCGGAGTACGACGGGCGGCAGGTGACCCGCGCTGGCCCACTCCACACGCCGCAGCTCGGTCGTGGACGGCTCGATGCACGCGACGAGTGCCGTCGCCAGACAGTCCACGTCGAGAGCCTGGATGGTCTGGTCGACCCGGCCCAGGATCTCCGACGGCGGGATCCCGTGGTCGAACGTCAGGCCGCGCAGGAGGTTGCGCAGCTGACCCATCGCCGCCGCGGCGTGCCGGTCGTGCCCGAAGACGTCTCCGATCACCACCACGGTGCGGCCATCCGGCTGCAGGAAAGCGTCGTACCAGTCGCCGCCGACGTGGGCGTGCGCTGCGCTGGGTCGGTACCTCGCGACGATCTCCAGACCCGGCACGTCCGGCAGTCGCGTGAGCATGCTCCGCTGCAGCACCTCGCTCATGTTCCGCTGGGCAGCGTACAACCGTGCCTTGTCGATCGCGGCGGCCGCACGGTCGGCCAGGGTGACCAGCAGACGCCGGACATCCTCGAGCTGCTGGTCGTCGACGTCGCGCAGCTGCACGGTGAGAGTGCCCAACGGCGCCTGGTTCCGGCTTGTGAAGCTCATCGAGAACCTGGTCGCGGCCGACGCATCGGCGGCGAGCACCCCCTGCTCTCGGGTGACGTCCACGGGCTCGCCGTTCCCCGTTCCCGTCGCAGCCGGCACCTCGACCCGTGCCCAGCTGCCCAGCTGAGGCACCACGGCGGCCACCAGGATCTCGGCGACCGACGACTCCTCGAGTGTG
>JBFIWG010000381.1:0-2854 GCA_041606495.1 Nocardioidaceae bacterium | reverse complement strand
GGCGGCGGGTGAGCTCGAGGGAGTGCCAGGTGTTCTTGCCGAAGTCGTGCGCCGGGTCGATCAGCACGCTGCGCCGGTCCACGCCCAGGCCGACCGCCCGTTCGGCCAGCGCGACGGTGCTGGTGATCGCGTCGGCAACCACGTCGTCGTAGGACATCCGGTGCGGCGGCGTACGCGGAGCCAGGCCACCGGTATGGGTGCAGACCAGGGCCGCGTCGTACTCGGCAGCGACCTCGGCGAGCTTCGGGTCGTAGCCGCCCCACGCGTCGTTGAGGAGGTCGGCACCCTCGGCGCAGACCTCGCGGCCCACCTCCGAGCGCCAGGTGTCGACGCTGATCACCACGTCCGGGAACTCCGCGCGCACCTGCGCCACGAACCCGGCGGTACGACGGACCTCCTCGGCGGCGTCGACGTCCTCGCCGGGTCCTGCCTTGACGCCGCCGACGTCGACGATGTCCGCCCCCTCGGCCACAACCTGTCGGACCCGCTCCAGGGCCCGGCTCTCGTCCCAGGTCGCTCCCCGGTCGTAGAAGGAGTCCCGGGTCCGGTTCACGATCGCCATCACGAGCAGGTCGGTGTCCTCGAACTGGCTACGTCCTAGCTTCAGCACAGTCGCGACGCTACCCGGGCGCCCGGAATGAACCCGGCCACCGTGGCGTTCCGGCGACGTGAGAGACGAGACCGTGCGTGACGTGGACGTGACCGTGATCGGGGCCGGGCAGGCCGGCCTGTCCGCGGCGTACCACCTCGGCCGACGCGGCCTGCGCGACTTCGCGGTGCTCGACGCCAACTCCGGGCCCGGTGGCGCCTGGCGGCACCGGTGGCCGTCGCTGACCCTGGGCCACGCCCACCGCATCCACGACCTGCCCGGCCTGCCCCTGGGCACACCCGACCCGACCGAACCGGCCTCTGCTGTGGTCTCGAGGTACTACGAGGAGTACGAGCAGCGGTTCGGCCTGCCGGTGCACCGCCCGGTCAAGGTGGACCGGGTGACCTCCCCGGACGGGCCGAACGGCTCCCTCGTCGTACACACCGATGCCGGGGTCTGGCGCAGCCCGGTGCTCATCAACGCCACGGGCACCTGGGACAGCCCGCACTGGCCCTACTACCCGGGCCGGGAGCGATTCCGCGGTCGTCAGCTGCACACCCACGACTTCCACTCCGCGGAGGAGTTCCGCGGCAAGCACGTGCTCGTGGTCGGCGGCGGCACCTCCGCGGTGCAGTTCCTGCTGCAGATCTCCAAGGTGACGTCGACGAGCTGGGTGACCCGGCGACCTCCGGAGTTCACCGAGCGTCCCTTCGACGCCGAGTGGGGCCGTGATGTCGAGCGCCGTGTCGGTGACCGGGTACGTGCCGGCCTGGCCCCGCTCAGCGTGGTCTCGGCGACGGGCCTGCCGCTGATCCCCGCCTACCGCCAGGGGATCGAGGAGGGCGTACTCGTGGCGCGAGAGATGTTCACGCAGATCGAGCGGGACGGCGTGCGCTTCGCCGACGGCAGCTTCCTGCGCACCGACGTGATCTTGTGGGCCACCGGGTTCCGCGCTTCGCTGAACCACCTCGCGCCCCTGCAGCTGCGCGAGCCGGGCGGCGGGATCCGGATGGACGGGACCACGGTCGTGCGGGACCCCCGCGTGCAGCTCGTCGGCTTCGGGCCGTCCGCCTCGACCCTGGGCGCGAATCGCGCCGGCCGGGCTGCCGCGCTGACCGCGTTGGCCAAGCTGGAGCCGGAACAGGCGGCGGGCTGATTTCACCGGCCGTTCGGCTGGTCGTCAACGCATATCCCAGACATTCCTTGCGCTGGGAGGTAAAACGGTCAGAGCACATCGTTTCCGACCCTTGAGGCGCTCATGACCTCGCCGGCCTCGCCGACGCCCCGTCCCGCCAGCCCATGGCCACGCCGACTGCGCAGGCTTGGAGCTGCCGTCGCGCTCGGACTCGTCGGCGGCCTGCTCGGCCTCAGCCTCGGCGGCACCGTGCACCACGACGTCGGTCCATTGGCCACCTCGATGCGGGTCCTGCCGACGTGGCAGGGCGGCACGACCGTCGACCTCCCGCCGCTCGGTGAGCTCGTGCTCGACACCCACGCCGGCCCCCTGGGACTGCGCGCCAGCCTCGAAGGCGTGGATGCTGAGGCGGCCCAGCGGCTGCTGAAGCACCCCAGCCTGCTCAGCGGCCTGCAGACCACGCTCGAGGCGGACCTGATCGAGGGGCTCCGGCTCGCGGTGCTGCGCTCCCTGCTGATGGCGGCCCTCGGCGCCGTCCTGCTCTCCGCCCTGGTGATGCGCCGGGTCCGCGACACCCTGGTCGGGTCGGCCACGGCAGTGACCGCGATGGGCGCCTCGTTCGCGGTCGCCTTCGCGACGTGGAACCCGGCCTCCATCTCCGAACCCCGATACACCGGCCTGCTCACCAGCGCCCCGTCCGTGGTCGGCAGTGCCGACCAGATCGTCAGCGAGTTCTCGATGTACGGCGACCAGCTCGCCCACATCGTGCAGAACGTCACCGGCCTCTACACCGTCACCTCCAAGCTGCCGATCCTGCCGCCGGAGGAGGACCTGGTCCGGATCCTGCACGTCTCCGACCTGCACCTGGCTCCGCAGGCGTGGGACGTGATCCGGACCGTCGCGAAGCAGTACCGCGTCGACGTCGTAGTCGACTCCGGCGACATCACCGACCACGGGTCGGGACCGGAGAACAGGTACGTCAAGGAGATCCGGCACATCGACGTCCCCTACGTCTGGGTACGCGGCAACCACGACTCCATGGTCACCGAGCGGGCCATGCGCCAGCTCGACAACGTGGTCGTGCTCGACGGCTCCGTGCGCACCGTCAAGGGGTTGCGGTTCCTCGGCGC
>JBFIWG010000380.1:0-2856 GCA_041606495.1 Nocardioidaceae bacterium | reverse complement strand
GTTCAGCTGGGCCGGCATCCGGCGAGTCTTGCAAGCATCACCGCTTGGGCGCGGATCTCATCCACAGGCACCGCGGCCCGGCCGTCCCGGCGGCCCGACGCGACCCGTCCCTGCCCGGCGGCCCGACCGCAACAGGACAGCCTGACCCGTTACGACACCGGCGCAGCCCGAACCACGACCACAACGGGTCAGCGCGACCCGCTGCTGCGGCGCGCGAAGCGTCAAGTGGGCGTGGATCAGCGGTGGTCGGGGTTGTCCCCGGCGCCGTTCGTCTCGGCCTCGCGCTCGGCGTTCTCGACCGCGTCGAAGTGCGTCTTGGCCTTCCGAAGCTGCTTGACGAAGCTGAACGCGAGGAACACCACGGCCGCCGCGAGCAGCAGGAATACTGCGAACCCGAGCCAACCTGGCTTCACGTCGGCGGGGTCGGGTCCCTGTTCGACCAGGGGGAGGAAGACGGTCCAGAGGGTGCTCATACGCCCATTCTCTCAAGTGCCTCGCGGACGCCGGCAAAGAGATCGTCCTCCGGGGTCTCCACGTCGACCAGGCTGCGGGCCAGCTCGTAGTCCTCGGTCGGCCAGGCCGCCTGGTGCACGTCCAGGGGGCAGGCGAACCAGGCACCTTCCGGGTCGATCTGCGTGGCGTGCGCGAGCAGCGCCTGGTCGCGGATCGGGAAGTACTCCGCGCACGGGATCCGGGTGGTGATCCGGGCGGCGTGGACCGGGTCCGGCTTCCACTCCTTGAGGCGCTCCTCGTACGGCGACTCCAGCCCGCGGGCCACCATCTCGTCGTGCAGGGCCTGCGTGCGCTCGCGGTGGAAAGAGTGGTGGTAGTAGAGCTTCAACGGCTGCCACGGATCGCCGGCGTCGGGGTACCGGTCCGGGTCACCGGCCGCCTCGAACGCCGCGACACTCACCTGGTGGCACATCACGTGGTCGGGGTGCGGGTAGCCACCGTTCTCGTCGTACGTCGTCATCACGTGCGGCTTGAAGTCGCGGATCAGCCGGACCAGCGGCTCGGCGGCCTCCTCGAGCGGGGTGAGTGCAAAGCAGCCTTCCGGCAGCGGTGGTTTCGGGTCACCCTCCGGCCAGCCGGAGTCGACGAAGCCGAGCCAGTCCTGGCGTACGCCGAGGATCTCGCGGGCACGGTCCATCTCCCGGCGGCGGATCTCGCTGATGTTGGCCAGCACGTCGGGGCGGTCCATGTTCGGGTTCAGGATCGAGCCGCGCTCCCCGCCGGTGCATGTGACGACGTGGACATCCACGCCCTCGGCGACGTACTTGGCGGTGCTGGCGGCGCCCTTGCTCGACTCGTCGTCGGGGTGGGCGTGGACGTGCATCAGTCGGAGCATGGGCCCAATCCTAGAATGGGGGTGTGAGCGACCTGGCGACGAGATACGGCACCGACCGTCCGCTGCGTCGACCGCTGATCGTCACAGGTGTCGTGCTGCTTGCCACGGTGTTCCTCGGCTGGCTGATCTGGACCATGCTCTTCCACGGGCGACCTATGGCGCGCTCGGAGCTGGTGGCCTTCGAGGTCATGGACCAGCACGCGGCCGAGGCGACGATGACCGTGGTCCGTCGTACCCCCGAGGTGGAGGCGTCCTGCCTGCTCCGGGCCACGGCATCGGACCACTCGGTCGTCGGGGAGCTGAACGTCGCCGTCGGTCCGGGCGAACCGGCCACTCAGACCATTACCAGGACACTCCGGACAGAACGGGAGGCCACCAGCGTGGCTCTCGTCGGTTGCGTGGCCGACGGGCAGCAGCAACGCCGCTGACCGGTGTCCACTTGGGGTGAAGATTGGGTCTTCACCTCGGTTGGTTGGTAAACTCATCTACTTGCCCGGACGACCTGCACGCGTGCGCACCCCGCGCTCGAGCGGTCTCCCAACCAGCATCAGGAGCAGTACTAGTGACGCAGTCCAGCGAGCAGAACGTGATCTGGCTGACTCAGGAAGCTTTCGACAAGCTTCAGGAGGAGCTGGAGCACCTTCGTGGCCCCGTGCGCAGCGAGATCGTCGCGCGCATCAGCGCCGCGCGGGACGAGGGTGACCTCAAGGAGAACGGCGGCTACCACGCCGCTCGTGAGGAGCAGGGCAAGACCGAGGCCCGCATCCGCCAGCTCGAGGACATGCTCCGTCGCGCCGAGGTCGGCGAGACCCCGGCGGACGACGGCGTCGTCGAGCCCGGCATGCAGGTGACCACCCGCTTCGTCGGCGACAGCGAGGTGGAGACCTTCCTTCTCGGCGCGCGCGAGATGGCCGAGACCACCGAGGACCTCGAGGTCTTCTCCCCGCAGTCCCCTCTCGGCTCCGCCATCATCGGCTTCAAGAAGGGTGACACCGTCACCTACGAGGCGCCGAACGGCAAGGAGCTCAAGGTCGAGATCGTCGACGCGGTTCCCTACACCGGCTGATCCAGCCACCAGGACAACGCCGCCCGCGCCAGCACAACGCTGACGCGGGCGGTTTCGTCATGCCCGGCGGACACGCCGGCGGTCACTCCGAGACGTGGTAGCCGCACTCACGCAGTCGTGCGAGCACCCGCTCCGCGTGCGGGGTGCCTCTCGTCTCGACCTGCATGGCGACCTCGACCTCGTCGAGGTGCAGCTGTGCCGACGTGCGCTCGTGGACCACGTCGAGCACGTTCGCCTCGACAGCCGCGAGCTCGGACAGAAGGCGGGCCAGGCCACCGGGTACGTCGGGGATCCGCACCCGGAAGAACAGGTAACGTCCTGCCGCGGCCATGCCGTGCCGCAGGACCCGCATCAGCAGCAGCGGGTCGACATTCCCGCCGGAGAGCACCGCGACCGCGGGCGTCTCATACTTCGTCGGGTCGTCGAGCAGGGCTGCGACCGC
>JBFIWG010000379.1:0-2883 GCA_041606495.1 Nocardioidaceae bacterium | reverse complement strand
TGGCCCACGGCGCCCGGTCCGCACCGAGGACCTTGCTGCCGCTGTCCAGCACGACGTGTCCGTTCGCATGGCTCACCACCGTCGCGATCGCGGTGAGTGCGACATCCTCGAAGGTGCAAGTGTCCAGCTCGAGCTGCTGGGCGTCGTTGAAGACGTAGACCCCCGGGCGCAGGTGGGTCACCGCCCCAGGGGCGGTGCTGGACGCCGTCGGGGTGGATCCGCCGCTGACGATCTCGGGACTGATGCCACGCCGTCGAAGAGACTCAGCGGCCTGCGCGAGAGCGGACGCTTCCTGCGCTGCGACGCCGCCGAGGTGGCCCGGCGCGTAGCCGTGGCCCGGATAGGTGAACACCCCGCGGACGTCGAGCCCGGCGTGCGCAACCCGGTCTGCCAGGTCACCTGCCTCCGCAGGAGGTACGCCGGTGCGGTGGTGGCCGCTGTCGATCTCCACGAGCACCCTCAGCGCGGCCCGGTCCTCGCCGAGCTGCGCTGCCAACGCGTCCGCACCCTCCAGCGAGTCGACCCCGACAGTGAGGGCGACATCGGCGACGAGCTCGCGCACGCGCGCCCCTCTCGACCGGTCGACCCAGAGTGGATAGGCGATGAACAGGTCGGTGAATCCCGCTGCCGCGAAGACCTCCGCCTCGGACACCGTCGCCACAGTGAGGCCCGTCGCGCCGGCGGCGAGCTGAAGGCGGGCCAGCTCAAAGGTCTTGTGGGTCTTGGCGTGAGGGAGCAGCACGATTTCGCGGTGCCGCGCGGAAGTGGCCATCTCAGCCACGTTCCGCTCGACGCGCGCGGCATCCACCGCCAGGTAGGGAGTGCTCAGGTGTCCGTCCGAGGTCAGCACCCGCCCAGTATCGCCACCGCAACGGGGTCGGCGACATCCCTGAGATGCGATGACTAGGCTGAGACGTCGACTTCACGCTAACAGTCAGTGAGACAATAATGCTGAGAATCGTGCTGGCCAGCGTCTTCGTGGACGACCAGCGGAAGGCACTGGCGTTCTACACCGACGTGCTCGGCTTCGTGAAGAAGACCGAGATCCCGCTCGGCGAGTCATTGTGGCTGACCGTCGCCTCGGCCGCGGACCCGAACGGGGTGGAGCTGCTCCTTGAGCCGAGCTCGAACCAGATCGCGCAGGAATTCCAGCGCGGCGCCTACGAGGCCGGCATCCCGGCGACCAGCTTCGCGGTGGACGACATCGACGCGGAGTACCACCGGCTGAGCAGTCTCGGCGTGAGGTTCACGACGGAGCCCACGCAGGCCGGGCCGGTGACCGTCGCCATCTTCGACGACACCTGCGGCAACCTGATCCAGATCGCTCAGGGGGCGGACTGAGATGCCGATCGTCGACGTCGAGCAGGTCGGCGACCGAGAGCCCGGCTCTGATGCAGCCCGGCGGCTCGCTGACGGGCTCGGGGAGGTGTTCGGGAGCCCAGCCGGTTCCACCTGGGTGCGGCTGCGACCGCTGCCGAGGACGCAGTACGCCGAGAACGGCGTCGACGATGCGCCCGAACCGGTGTTCGTTCAGGTCCTGATGAGCCGGCAGCCTGTCGGCGACGTCACAGCCGAGCTCTCACGCGCAGTGGCCGGTTGCGTTGCTGATGTCCTGGAGGTCGAGCGGACGTTCGTGCACGTGCTGTTCGCGCCGAGCGGAGCAGGGCGAATCGCGTTCGGGGGAGAGCTCCGGGAGTGACTGGCCATCACCCCGGATGCGATCCATGGTAGTTGACATAATGTCGCTTATCGGCGCATTGCCATAGGTGGGCTGGAAGGGCCGAGAGGGCTGGTCAGGAGCCAGGCCGCGTCGTCAGGACCCGACGTAGGCCGCGAGATGCTCGCCGGTGAGCGTGGACCGGCCGGCGACGAGGTCGGCGGGTGTGCCTTCGAAGACGATTCGGCCGCCGTCGTGGCCGGCGCCCGGGCCAAGGTCGATGATCCAGTCGGCGTGAGCCATCACCGCCTGGTGGTGCTCGATGACGATGACCGACTTTCCGGCGTCGACGAGTCTGTCGAGAAGTCCGAGCAGCTGTTCGACGTCGGCGAGGTGCAGGCCGGTGGTCGGTTCGTCGAGGACGTAGACGTCGCCCGACTCGGCCATCCGGGTCGCCAGCTTCAGGCGCTGGCGCTCGCCTCCGGACAGAGTGGTCAGTCGCTGCCCGAGGCTGACGTAGCCCAGACCGACGTCGGCGAGGCGGTCGAGAATCTTGTGCGCTGCCGGTGTCCGCGCCTCACCGCTGCCGAAGAACTGCTCGGCCTCCGCCACCGACATCCCCAGCACCTCAGCGATGTTGCGGCCGCCCAGCGTGTAGTCCAGCACCGACGCCTGAAACCGCTTTCCCTGACACTCCTCACACGTGGACTCCACCGTCGCCATGACACCCAGGTCGGTGTAGATGACGCCCGCGCCGTTGCACGCGGGGCAGGCGCCCTCGGAGTTGGCGCTGAACAGCCCCGGTTTCACGCCGTTGACCTTGGCGAACGCCTTCCGGATCGGGTCCAGCAGGCCGGTGTAGGTTGCCGGGTTGCTCCGTCGCGAACCCCGGATGGCGCCTTGGTCTATCACCACGACACCGTCGCGGCCCGCCACCGAGCCCTGGACCAGCGAGCTCTTGCCGGAGCCGGCGACGCCGGTCAGCACCACCAGCACGCCGAGCGGGATGTCGACGTCGACGTCCTGCAGGTTGTGCGTGCGTGCGCCCCGGACCTCGAGAGTCCCGGCAGATGAACGCAACGAGTCCTTCAGGGTCGCCCTGTAGCCCAGATGCCGGCCCGTGGTGGTGTCGCTCCCCCGGAGTCCCTGCACGGTGCCTTCAAAGCAGACGGCGCCACCGTCGGTGCCCGCGCCGGGGCCGAGGTCGACCACATGGTCGGCGATCA